>CAZTYG010000055.1:0-4661 GCA_964617445.1 uncultured Blastochloridaceae bacterium | reverse complement strand
AGCAGCACTTCGTCAAGGCCAATCACCGACGTGGGCACCTTTGCCACCGGCGGTTATTCCGACACCCTCAACACCCTCACCCTCACCGCCGACTCCACCATCGACATGGGCGATGGTTCGTCGGTCCTGCGCTTCACCGACTCTTCCGCCATCGCCTGGACTTCCGACGCGAGAATTTATATCACCAATTGGAGCGGGTTGATCGAAGGCGGCAGCACCGACCAGATTTACATCGGCACCAACCCCATGGGTGTCACCACCGCCCAACTCGGCCAGATCAAATTCGTCAACCCCGACGGTTTCGCCCCCGGCACTTACGACGCCCAAATCCTCGCCACCGGCGAGATCGTCCCCGTCCCCGAGCCCGCCGTCGTCATCACCGCCGTCCTCCTCCTCGCTCTCGCCGCCTGGCGCGAACGTCACCGCTTCCGCATGCCCCCCCCTCCGGACGTTGCCAAACCGGTGTCGCCGCTGCGCTCTGCCACCGCTTTGTTTTAGAAGGATCAGCATATGGGAATGACTCCCCTGGGAACCCAGGGTAAACCCATCGATGCCTCAGAGGCCGCCGCTACAACCGGACATGGTAACATGTCCGAACGTTTCCACTTCTCACTCAAAGCGATCCAGATGGTCCAAACGACGGCGCATCCATTCGGCCGTCCGCGTTGTATGAAAATGTTCCCGAATCCAAACTGCGGCACGAATACCCGTATCCCGCGCCAGCTTCGGATTCTCCCACAACATGCGCATGAGCCGCGCGGCGTGATCGATATCCGGTTCCGCCCAGATTTGTCCCAGCGCGTAAACTTCCTCGAACCCGGGCTGATACTGATGGTCCTCCCCGGTGATTTCACGCAGCCGGTAGGCAACGGCAAAACTGTTGTCCGGGGTCATGAATTCGCAATTGCCGGAATACCCGGTGGCGATCACGGCTTTGCCCAGCGCCATGGATTCAGCAATGCCCAGCCCAAGCCCCTCGGCGCGGTGCAGCGAAACGAAACAATCAACCACACTGAGAAATTCCAGCACACGCGGTTTCGTCCAATCCTCGTCGATCAGCATTCCCCCCACCGATGACAATGCCTCCAATAAATCGGTGCGAAGTCTGTCCTTGTGGTGCACCCTGGAAAGATAGTGGGTTTTGAGCACGAGCAGGGGTGGTTGGGCAACTCCCTGAAAGGCGCGGCGGAATGCTTCGATCACCGCGAACGGATTCTTGCGCGCCACCGAGGAGGTTGGGTCGAAAACAAACGCGAACACAAAGCGGTCTTCCGGCAGTTGAAACTCCCGACGTCTGGCACTGCCCGTTGTGATCGGCTCGACGGGCGGAGGAATCCGCACCACCGGCACGGGGGAGACGGCTGCCAGATGGTCCTGCACATAACGGGAGGACACCCAGATTTCATCCAGACAGCGGATGGAATCCAGCCACGAGCGGTGGAATTCCGGCAGCTCCCAATACCAGTAGCCGATCACGTAGCGGTGATTGAGTATGGCGCCTTGGGTTTGATTCAGGGCGTTATAAAAGCTGGCGTCGCCGTTGAGGTGGATCAATGCGCACCCGCATTGATCCGGACGGCAGGTGGGGATGAAATGATGGGGCTCGCGCTGTTGCGGTGTGACCACAACCTCGGTGTAAGCGATGGGCAGACCCGTCATCGATAGAGCAGATGCCATGCCGCGAAAGGCTTCGCCCAGTCCGATGCCACTGCCAAGGTCGCCGACCAGATGCACTCCGCGCGCTCCATTCGCGCTTCTCCGGGGTCTGGGGCGGGCGGGATACGCCTGCCAGTTCAACACACGGGCCTCCGCCCTGCGTTGTTCGCGCAATCGTTTCTTGCGGGCCTTGTTCCACTTTTTAAATCTCTTTTTGAACGGCCACCACATCCTTCCAGATTGCTGGATATCCGGTGGACAAACCAATCATAAAAGCAACAGGGATAGCTTGCGCTCCAACCCGAACACCCATAGGAATGTCATCCGTGCCTCCCGAAATCAGCATCATCATCCCGGTTTACGGCCAATGGGAGCTGACCCGGAAATGCCTCGATTCCGTGGCCCGTCACTCGCACGGCTGCCGCCATTCCATCGAAGTTTTGCTGGCTGATGACGCCTCACCGGAGCCCGCGCCACCGGACTTGACGCGCGACTGGCGCGGCACCGGTGCCTACCATTACTTTCGCAACGAAACCAATCACGGCTTCATCGGCAACTGCAACGCCGCCGCCGCGCGCGCGGTTGGACAACATTTTTGTTTTCTCAACAGCGATACCGAAGTGGAAAGCGGTTGGCTGGACCTTTTGCTGGACACCTTAACCCGGCATCCACAGGCCGCCATGGTGGGGCCGGTGACGATCTCCCCCTCCGGCCTGATTCTCGAATGCGGCAATATTTTGTATCAAGACGCGGGATCATGCCCGCTGGGGCAGGGACTTCCCCCTTCGGACGCGCGCTTCTGCCATGTCAACGAGGTGGATTATGTCAGCGGGGCCTGCCTGCTTATTGCCGCAGAAAAATTCCACGAGGTCGGCGGCTTCGATGTGGAATTTTCACCGGCCTACTACGAGGAGGTGGATTTGTGCATGAAATGGGCGCAACGCGGGTTCCGGGTGCTGGTGGACCCATCGGTGCAGGTCAGGCACATCAGCGGCGCTTCTCATGCTGCCGGACATTCCTCGCGTCTGTGCGAAATCAACCGCCGCAAATTCTATGCGCGCTGGCGGGAGCGTCTGCTGGCCATGCATCCCGACCGTACCGTCCCCCGGGAACATCTGCGTGCCTGGAGGCGCGGCCCTACCATCATCGTCCACGATCTGGAACAAATGGAGTGCCGGGGCGCTCGCGCGCTGCGCAACCTCCGCCTGCTGAAAACCCTGCATGCCGCCGGACACCACGTGGTGTGGATTTGTCACGCGCATGGCTCCATTCAAATGCTCGAGGAAATGCGGTCGCTGGGAATCGAATGCTGTCCTTGCGCGCCGGGCGCGGAGGAGAAAATACGAATGTTGCTGGCCGAATGTTCTCCGGCGGCAGTGATCTTTACCTCCGCCGCACAGGAGTGCGCGTATGGCGCATTCTACCGCACGAAAAGTCCACAGACACTGCGCATTCTCGACATTTCCCCGCAAGCCGCGGACACGGGGGACGCGGTGTCCACGAAATGGACCGATGACGTCTATCAACTGCTGCTCGGTCTGGCGCGCTGCGATGCGGTCCTGGTGCCGGATTCAAGCTCCGCCGGTGATCTGACCGCTGCATTTCATTACCCCCGGGATAGGATCGGAGTGTTGGCCGGGGAGGGCGCCGGCCCGGAATGGGAGCCGTATTTCCAACGGGTGCGTGAGATACGCCATGACGGCGGGGTCTGGAACATCACGGGAGAGCTGGTCTGGCGTTCCTGCCCGCAGGGCGGACGACCCGGCCGCAAAAAATCCAAACTTCCCGGCCCGGTGCTCTTCATTCGAAGGCATCTGCGCAACGCCTGGCGCGCGCTACTCCCAACATCACGGCCATGATCGATGACCGGAACAGGCCCGTGATGATCGTGGGCAGCCGCGGCTATCTGGGCACCGCCTTCCACCACCACCTGCGGTCGCGCGGCATCACGGTGGTGCCCGTCAACAGGGAGGACTTTGATCCCCTGGACTGTTCCGGACTGGAGGCGCGCATCAGGCAGGTTGGACCGCGCTTTTTGATCAATGCCGCCGGCTTCACCGGCAAACCGAACGTCGATGCCTGCGAGTCCGATAAAGCCGCCTGCGTTTCGGACAACATCATGTTGGTTCTCTCTCTCAAACATGTCTGCCAGCGCCTGAACCTGCGCTGGGGCCATGTGTCATCCGGATGCCTCTACACGGGAGTCAAACCCGGCGGCACCGGCTATACGGAGCAGGATGAACCCAATTTCTCTTTTCTTCACCGCAACTGCAGTTTTTACAGCGGCGCCAAACACCTCGGCGAAAGCTTCATCAGGGATGATCCACGGTGTTACATCTGGCGCCCCCGCATGGTCTTCAACGGCGTCCCGGGGCCCCGCAATCTTTTGACCAAAATACTGTCCTACCCCCGCCTGCTCGATGCGCGTAATTCCATGTCCCATGTGGATGAATTCATCGCCGCCGCGTGGCAATGCGTCGAAAAACAGGTGCCGACCGGAATTTATCACATGACGAATCCTGGCTCCATCACCACCCGCGAAATCACGGAAATGATGCTGGAGTTGGGACTGACAGATCAGACGTTTCACTTTTTCCAGGACGAAGCCGAATTTATGCGACACGTTCAAGCCCCGCGTTCCAACTGCGTGCTCCATACCGATAAGTTGGCCGGAGTCGGAATCTATATGTCGCCGGTGGGGCTGGCCGTGCGGCAGGCTCTGCTCGAATACCGGGAACGAATTCAGTCGGCCTCTGAGGAATAGGCGTCCCCTGGGGACATTGATCATATCGATGCTCTACTAAGAATTATCGATTTCACAAGTTCCGCCGTCCCACGCAGGATGACGCCATGCAAACGATCTTTTCATTCCCAGGATTCGGGCGGCTGCTGATTGCGCAAACACAGGTGGCGTTCAACGACAACGCGGCGAAGCTGGCGCTCATTGGGTTGGCCTCGCTGGTGCTGCTGGAACCCGAATCGACCCGGGCGGTGAGCATTCTGGC
>CAZTYG010000054.1:794-10016 GCA_964617445.1 uncultured Blastochloridaceae bacterium | reverse complement strand
TTCGTCGCGCCTTGCCCACGGGATTTTCTTCTTGCAAACCGTCATTCCAGCACTTTTTAGAAGGCCTCTCAGAGCCGTTCGTAGGTGCCTTTGTCGCGGCGTTGCCAGACTTGAAAGCCGGCGGCTTTGGCTTCGGAGACGGAGGGTTTGCGGGTTAGTTTGGGAGTGTTGATGGTGCCGATGCATTTGCGGACGGGCTTTTTGCAGATGGGGCAGGCTTCGAGGGCGGGGCGATCGACGGGTCGGCGCAGTTCGAAGGCACCGCCGCAGAGTTTGCAATCTCCTTGGACCAGCTCGTATTGATAGATGGGCATGGCCGTGGGGGGTCAGGCGGTCTCGATGGTGCGGAGCTGGTCGCGGAGGATGGCGGCTTCCTCGAACCGTTCGGAATCGACGGCTTTTTGGAGCATGTCTTCGAGGCGTTTGCGGCGGAGGCCCTTGTGGGAGGTGGGAACTTTGCCGGTGTGTTGGCCGGCTTTCTGGCAGTCGCTGAGGACATCGGAGAGCATTTCGGAGAAGACGCTGTAGCATTCGGGGCAGCCGAGGCGGCCGGTTTTGCGCAGTTCGTCGCTGGTGAAGCCGCAAGCGGGACAGCTTTGGGTGCCGGAGCCGGTGGGGTTGATGAGGAGGGTTTTGGCGCTGATTTCTTCTTCGGGGGGCTCGATGAGTTTGGCGGGATCGGGGAGGCCCTTTTTGAGGGCGAGTTTGGTGACTTCGGCCCAGACGTCGAAGTCCACGAGGTTGGCATTTTTGAGTTGGGGGATGCATTTTTCGCAGACGTGGACCTCGATGGCTTTCCCGTTGACGACTTTGGTCAGGTGGCAAGTGGCATCGTTTCCGGAGCAAAAGGTGCATTGCATAGTGTCTATTTACCAGCGTGGGTGGAAAAATGCAATTGGCCGCTGCCCGTGGGATGTGGTTGGATGGGGGGATGAGAAATAATACGGGCAGGTGGACCATGGTTTGGGCGTTGGTGGTGGGGTGGTGGCTGGGCGCATGCGCGGAGCCGGAGGGCGCGGAGGTGCCGCAGGTTTTGATGGAGGGGCCGGAGTGGCCGCATGTGAGGCTGCACGACGGGAGGTGGGACTTGGTGGTGGTGGACCCGGTGGCGGAGGCGCCGTATTATCAGGGCAGGCGGTTCGCGTTGAGCGGGATGGCACCGATGGGCCGGTGGGATGGGATTCCGCTTTTCGGGGAGTTAACTGCCAAGGAGGGCGGCAGGAATCCGGAGCATCATGATCATCTGGGGGGGCTGGCCGATGAATTCGACATCAATGGACCGGATTCGTTCGCGGGGACGGCTGCGGGCGGTGTGTTTATGAAGATCGGCGTTGGCTTTCTACGGCGTCCGGATGATCGTGGATACAGTTTTTCGAGGAAATACGAGGTGGTGGCGCGTCCGGAGATCACAGTGGAGCGCACGGGTGCGGAGGCGGTGCGGTTTGTGGAGCGTTTGCATGATGAGGAGTCGGGGCTGGGGTATGAGTTGGTGACGGAGCTGGTATTGCGTGACGGGGTGCTGGAGTCGCGGCGGACGCTGGGGAATTTGTGCAACCGGGTGTTGGAGACGGAGTTTTACGGGCACCATTTTCTGAGGTTGAACGATGTGCCGCCGGGGCCGGCTTACCGGGTGTTGTTTCCGAAAACGGGAGAGCCGGATCGGTTTGACGCGGCCGGGGGGCGGTTGGTGCGGACGGCGGAGGGGCTGGAGTTTTCCGAGCCGTTGGAGAAAGGGAGTTATTATTTCGGCAGCCGCACGGGACTGGGCTGGGCCGCGGGGAGTGTGATTCGGGTGCAAGAGGTGGAGAGCGGAGTGGAGTTTGTGATTGGCGTCGATCACGAGGTGGACCGGTTCGCGGTGTGGGGGACAACGGCGTTGATCTGTCCGGAGCCGTTTTTGCGCATCCGGTTGGAGCCGGGGCAGAGCCGGACGTGGACGATGAGTTATCGGGTGGGACGTCTGGAGTAAGAGGCCTGCGGTCTCAACGCTGGTTGATCAGTTCCCGTATTTCGTCGATGGTAAGTTGGTCGCTGCCTTGTTTTTCTGCAGCTTCGAGCATCTTGCGGATTTCTTCGGTTTGGGTGGTGCGGCGGGTGATTTCGGGGCCGTCATACACGCGTCCGGTTTCGCGGGCGACGCGGTCGATGGGGAGGTTGCCGGGGCGTGTATCGGTGGGGTAGAGGGAGCGGGCATCGGTGCCGAGGCTGCTGGCGCGGGTGGCGAAGGTGCGGTCGTAGCCGACGGCATTGGCGGTGCGAACTTCTTTGCCGTCGAAGATGCTGAGGCGGCCCTCGGTGAGGGAAAAGGGGTTAAAGGTATTGGTTTCGAAGCGTCGGTTCTGGAGGGCGGCGGAGTTGTTGGAGGCGGGGTCGGAGTTGGCGCGGCGGTCTTGGAAGGAGGAAGTGCGTCCGCCTTGAAATTCGCGAAGGTCAAAGTTGGTTATGTCGAATTTTTTTTCACCGAAGTCGCTGGCTTTATTCATGTCTTCGGGTTTGAGCTGACCGAACTGGGCGTGGGTGAGGCAAGGGAAGCAGGCGGCGGCGAGGCAGGCGGCGAGGGTGGTGAGGAGGGGGGCGTGCCTTGTGGTCATGAGGTCACGGTAGCAGGCAAGGGCGTACGGGGCGAGGGGGAAATCGACAAGCCGAAAGGGCTGAAAAGAAGAGCTTTTTACAGGAGGCTCCGATCCTGCCGAGGGGGTCGGGAAGGGG
The DNA here is from genome assembly GCA_964617445.1 of uncultured Blastochloridaceae bacterium. GTDB lineage: Bacteria > Verrucomicrobiota > Verrucomicrobiia > Methylacidiphilales > CAZTYG01 > CAZTYG01. Next base: position 7,307 of record CAZTYG010000054.1, on the reverse strand, counting down.
AGCCAGGCGACGGCTTACCAACCCTCGGAGATGAGGGAGACAATGCGGTCGGCGAGTTTGTCGGCGGTGAGGGGGAGGGCTTGGCGTTCGCCTTCTTGGGGGTCGTCCTGAATGAAGAAGTCGGTTTCCCCAAGGATGGTGCGTTCGTTAAAAATGATGGTGCCGGTGCGGTGGTTGGTGAGGGTGAATTTGGCGGTGAGGTTGTAGCGGTATTGCTGGGTGACACGGAAGTCGTCACGGGAACTGCGGAGGGTCTGGCGGGTGAAATCGGTGATGGTGACCTGAAGAGTGGCGTCTGCTTTGGCGACGCGGGAGGATTTGTAGGTGCCGTCGCGTTCGAGGCGGCTGATGATGGCGTTGGTGGTCATGACCTGAAGGCCGGGCTCGTAGGTTTCGTTGAGGACGACGGGAACGTAGATGGTCTGCACGCCTTCCATATCGGCGCGGGGAACGTTGCCGAGGCGGTAACCGCCGCATGAGGAGAGGAGAAGGGCGAGGAGCAGGGTGGCAATGAGTCCGGTGGGACGGGCGGCGGGGAGGGTCATAAGGTCGTGGTCCGGGGGCGGGTCAGCGGGCGGCGGTGACGGCGGATGTGTCGTCGTAGCGGGAGGTGGAGGACTGGCCGGTGGCGTCTTGTTCGCCAAGTTTGGCGCGAAGGACTTCGACGCGTTGCTTGGCGTCGGTGGCCTGATCGGAATCGGGGTTCATCTGAATGACCTCGCTGTAGTAAATGATGGCGGCGCGGTAATTGCGCTGGCGCTCGTAAAACTGGGCGATGTTGAGCGAGCCTTGGGCGCGGCGTGCAGTGAGTTCGGTGATGTAATCGCGCGCCTGGCCGGATTTTTCGCTGGTGGGATAGCGGACGAGAAAGTCCTGGTAGGCTTCGATGGATTTCTGGGCGGCGCTTTGGTCGTAGTCGGGGTCGCTGGAGGCTTGGTACCACGCGAACCCGATCTGGTATTGGGCATCGTCGGCGAATTCGCTCACGGGGTAGCGGTCGAGGAGGCGGTTGTATGCGGAGATGGCGGCGGACCAATTTTTTTGGTTTTCGCGGGCGAGGCCGATTTTGAACTGGGCAGCGGGGGCGTAGGGGCCGTAGGGGGCGGCTTCAATGACGTATTCGAAGATTTCGGCAGTGCGGTCCATGGATGGGAAGAGCGGGATTTTCCAGATGCGTTGGGGTTCGCCGGCGAGGTAGAGGTTGCCGATGTTGTAAATGCGTTCGATGGCGAGTTCGAAATACTGGCTACCGGCGTGTTTTTTGACGACTTCCTGGTAGGCTTTGAAAGCGGCCATGAAGTCGCCGGTGCGTTCAAACATGAGGCCAACTTTGAATTGGGCTTCGCCAGCGGCGGAGGAGAGTGGCCAACGGCGGACGAGGGCGCGGTAAGATTCAAGGGCGCGTTTCCAGTCTTCCTGGGCTTCGAAGTTGCGGGCGATTTGAAGGGCCTGGCGGGCGTCGCTGGCGGCGAGAGCCTCGCCGCTGCTTTCGTTGGACCAACCCTCACCGGGACGCCAAACGAGGGCGGCATCCAGACTGGAGGCGGAAAACGCGGTCAGCAATAGGACACAGGCCATGCGGGGGCATTTCATGCGGAAGCAGCATAGGTGGCGGGGGGGAATGGTCAAGGGTGTTCCTGACAGGGGGTCGATGGTCAGCGTTGGCGGCGCTGACGGAGGGAGCGGCGGGCGGGGGCGGCTTGTTGCTGGACGGCGGCCTCGGCGACGGTGGCGCCGCCGGAGCCGGTTTCGGCCTCATCGAGCAGGGTGGTGTATTTGTAGGGGAAGGCGTCGAGTTTCTTGCGGGGAATGGTCATGCCAATGATGAATTCGATGGCGCGGACTTGGGACATTTCGGCCCCGCAGTAGAGAGTGAGGGCGTCGCCGGAGCGTTGGGCACGCCCGGTGCGGCCGATACGATGGACGTATTCGTCGGGGGTGTCGGGGACGTCATAGTTGATGACGTGGCTGACGCCCTCGATGTCGAGGCCGCGGGAGGCGATGTTGGTGGCGACGAGGACCTCGACCTCGCCGGACTTGAAGCGGGTTAGGGCGGTGGTGCGCTCGGACTGGGAGCGGTCGGCATGGATGACTTCGGCGCTGTGGCCCTCCTGGGTGAGGGAGCCGTGGATGCGGTCGGCGTCCATTTTGGTGCGGGTGAAGACAATGACACTTTCGTAGTGGACTTGTTCGAGGATGGCGTTAAGGAGGTCGAATTTTTGTTCGGCGGCGACGGGGTAAAGGGCGTGGGAGACGGTTTCGGCGACGGATCGGTCGATACCGATGGAGACCTTTTGGGGGTCTTTCATGGCCCATGAGATGAGGGAGACGAGGGTGGGGGGGAGGGTGGCGGAGAAGAGGAGGGTCTGGCGATGGGCGGGGCACTGTTCGATGATGCGGCGGACGTCGGGCATGAAGCCCATGTCAAGCATGCGGTCGGCCTCGTCGAGGACGAGGACTTGAAGCTTGTCGAGTTTGAGGTTGCCGGACTGGAGGTGGTCGATGAGGCGTCCGGGGGTGGCGACGACGATGTCGGGGCCGGCGGCGAGTTCTTCGTTCTGGCGGGTGTATTTGACGCCGCCGTGGAGGAGGCAGGCGGTCATGTCGGTAAAAAAGGCGTAATCGCGAAAGGCTTCGGTGACCTGGGCGGCGAGCTCGCGGGTGGGTTCGAGGACGAGGACACGGCAATCGCCGTGGGTCGCGAGGTTGCTGAGAATGGGGAGGGCGAAGGCGGCGGTTTTGCCGGTGCCGGTCTGGGCGGAGCCGAGGAGGTCTTTACCGGCGAGGATGACGGGGATGGCCTGTGCCTGAATGGGGGTGGGTTCGGTAAAGCGGAGGCGTTGCGCGGCGTGGACGATCTCGTCCCTTAATGCCAAGTCTTCAAATGTCATAAGCGTGGGAGGATAGAGGGGTGTGTGCGGTGTGTCCATCACTTGATAAGGGCCGTGTGCAAGCGGCTGTGAGGGGCCGTGGGGTCTGGCAAAAGGGGGATTTGACAGCGCGAGTGTGGGAAAATAGCCTGATCAGCCATGGGCGACGTTCATCGCGGCAATTTCCGGATTATTGTGGTGCTGCTTGTTGTATTCGGGTTGATGTTCGGGGCTTGGTATTGGTGGCAGCGGGGAGTAGAGGGGTCTGCGCAGAGCGCCGAATCAGAGGCGGGGACTCCGGAGATGATCAGTTTGCAGGCGGAGAACCGGATGATGAAAGTGATGCTGGGACAGGTGGAGGGGGTGGTGGCGGTGTTGGGTCCGGTGGGGACGGAGTTGCCTGCCCGTGGCAAAGTGGCGTGGGACCAAACCCTGCAGCAGGGATATTTTTACGCCTCGCATCTGGCGGCGGATACCGAGTATGAGCTATGGGGCATCGGTTTGGCCAGGCAGCGGGTGTCGCTGGGTTTGGTGCGAACCGGGGAGGACGGAAGGGTGGGCGCGGCGTTTCGTCCGGCGGAGCGGTTGTTGCAAGTGGAATTGTTGGAGTTGACCACACCGGGGGAGAACGGGCAACCGGTTCTGGAGGGTCGTCCGTTGGGGGCGCGTCCTTGATCCCTGTGCGCGATGTGCGGAACATTTCCGTCGGCTGGGCAGTGGGGTATTTCTTGTGCCTGCTGGCATTGTCCTCGGTGCCGGGCGGGCAGTTCCCGGATGGCCCGCAGATTCCGGGGTTGGACAAGGTTGCCCATCTTTGTCTCTACGCGGTGTTGGGTGTCCTTTTGAACCGGGCGGGGATCGGGCCGGTATTGGCGGTTTTTTGCGGGATGGTGTTGGGGGGGCTGGACGAGTGGTGGCAGATGGCGGTTCCCGGACGCAGCAGCGAGTGGGGAGACTGGCTCGCGGACACCGCGGGTGTGGCTTTGGGCTGGCTGGTAGGCGAGGTCTCGCGCTACATTTTCCGCGCCAAACCATGAGCGGGAACGCCAACGAGAAAAAACGCTACGAGCGGTTGTGCGCGGAAATCCGTGGTCACGACATCGCTTATTATGTGCGCGCCGAGCCAGTGATCGCTGACCGGGAATACGATGCGCTTTACCGTGAGTTGTTGGATATCGAGGCGGCTCACCCGGACTGGGTGGGGCCGGACTCGCCGAGCCGGAGGGTGGGGGGCGAGCCGATCAAGGAGTTCCGCCAGGCCCCGCACCTGGTGCCGATGCTGAGCCTCGACAACACGTATTCGGAGGGCGAGCTTACGGAATTTCTGAACCGGGCGGTGAAGCTGGCGGGTATCGAACGACCGGCCTGGGTGGTGGAGCCGAAGGTGGACGGAGTGGCGGTTTCGTTGCGTTATGAGCGGGGGGATTTTGTGCGGGGTTTGACGCGCGGGGACGGAACGCGGGGGGACGACATCACTGAGAATTTGCGCACGCTGCGCCAGCTGCCGGGGCGCATCAGCGGTGCGCCTGAGGTGCTGGAGGTGCGCGGCGAGGTTTTCATGGGCCACGCGGCCTTCACCCGCATGAACCAAGCCAGGGCGGCGGCGGGCGAGCCGCTCTTCGCCAACGCGCGCAACGCCACAGCTGGCACCCTCAAGCTGCTGGACTCCCGCATCGTGGCCAAGCGTCCGCTTTCGATCGTGCTGTATGGCACCGGCGGATTGGAAGGCTGGCGACCGACCACCCAGATCGAGGTGCTCGACCGGTTGGCAGGGTGGGGATTTCCCGCGCCGGACTGGCGCAGGCGCGCCGAGGGTGGAGAAGGTGTGCTGGATGCGGTGCGCGAACTGGACCAACTGCGGCGCTCGCTTCCCTATCCAACCGATGGTGCCGTAATCAAGCTGGACGAGTTCGCGCTGCGCGAAGAGCTGGGCTTCACCTCGAAGGCACCACGCTGGGCGATCGCCTATAAATTCAGCGCCGAGCAGGCCGAGACGGAGTTGCGATCAGTCACATTGCAAGTGGGGCGGACCGGGGTGATCACGCCGGTGGCGGAGTTGGCGCCGGTTCAGCTGAGTGGGACGACTGTGAGCCGGGCGACGCTGCACAATTTCCAAGAAGTGGCGCGCAAGGATATCCGGGTGGGGGACTGGGTGCGGGTGGAAAAGGCCGGTGAGATCATTCCGGCGGTGGTCGCGGTGAATCCCGAGCTGCGCCCGGCGTCGGCCGTTCCGTTGGAACCTCCGACGGTCTGTCCGTGCCCGGTGCGCTGCACCACGTTGGAGTGGAGCGGGGTGTTTTTGCGTTGTGTGGAGCCGTCCTGTCCGTTGCAAATCCGCCGCCGCCTGCGGCACTTCGCCTCCCGGGGGGCGATGGACATCGAGGGTCTGGGAGAGGCGGCGGTGGACGCGCTGGTGGACGCCGGGTTGGTGGCGCGGATCGGAGACCTCTACCGGCTGCGGGTGGACCAAGTGGAGGAGTTGGAGCGGATGGGGCGGAAGTCCGCGGAGAATTTAGTGGCGGGGATCGCGGCGAGCAAAACGCGCCCGCTGCGCCGGTTGGTGTTCGCGCTGGGCATTCCTCATGTTGGCGCCGGGGTCGCGGGCAAACTCGCCGCTCGTTTCCGGACGCTGGATGCGTTGCGCGGGGCGGGGGTGGAGGAGTTGTCGGAAGTGCAGGATGTGGGGGATGTGGTGGCCGCCAGCGTAGAGTCATTTTTTCAGCGTCCTGATGTGGCCGCACTTGTGGAGGACCTGCGGGCCTGCGGGGTGTGCTTCGGGCCGGATGCGGATGACGGCGGTGGTTCGAGGGTAAAATTTTCGTCATCACCGGCACCCTGTCCCGCCCGCGGCAGTATTTTCAGGAGCGCATCACCGCGCTGGGCGGCGTGGTGTCGGGATCGGTGAGCAAACGCACGGCCTACCTGCTGGCGGGGGATGAGGCGGGCTCCAAGTTGGACAAGGCGAGGGACTTGGGCGTGACCGTGGTGGACGAGGAGGCATTTGAAAAACTTGCCACTTCCGGTCCCCAAGAGTAGCGTCTGATTATGCCGTTCCGTTTTACCTTGTTGGTCTGCTGTCTGTTGTGGACGCATGGCCTCCCGGCGCAATCCTTTGATCCCGCGCAGCGCGAAGACGAGGCCATCGAACGCCAGAAGGTCTTGCAAGCGGCCGATCAGATCGAGTTGTTGGTCCATCAGAACACGCGCCTGCAGGAGGAATTGCAGGGACTGAGGCGCGAGGTGGCGGAACTGAAGAAGGAACAGGAGAGCCTCCGCAAGGAACTGGGGGAACTGGAGCGCCAGCGCAACGCGGAGCGCGAGGCGGTTTTAAAGGAAGTGGCCGGAATCGTGGCCGGCTCCCAACAACAGGTGACGCCAGCGCGGCCCCAGGCCGCCCGCAACACCTCGCCGGGCGGACCACGCGAGGGTTTCGAGCACAAAGTGGAAGCCGGCCAGAGCCTCTGGGCCATCTCCCGCGCCTACACGGATAGTGGGAATCCGGTTACGATTGACGAAATCAAGGAAGCGAACAATCTAACCTCCAATGTACTGCGCACCGGACAGGTGATCTTCATCCCGAAAAAATAAACCCGAACACCCCCTTTTATGTCAGACACACCCAAAGAAATCCGCTTGAAGAAAG
>CAZTYG010000054.1:0-784 GCA_964617445.1 uncultured Blastochloridaceae bacterium | reverse complement strand
CGCTGGCTGGCCGAGGTGTGGGCCGGCGAGAACGAGGTCTTCGGTCCGATGGCCTGGGAGGAGTTGATGGAACTGGCCGGCTCCGCCTACATCTCCCCGGAGGATGAATTGTCCGAGGACGGCGAAAAATGGAAGCCCGCGCATGAATGGGAGGCGCTCGGCATGAAGTGGACCGTCGAGCTCGATGGCGACACCACCTACGGCCCCACTACCACCGGCACCCTGAAAGAATTTTTGCTCGCCGGCGAAATCTCACCCGATCATAAAATCCGCGAAAAAGGCGCGGCGGGCACCAAGTCCCTCAAAGAGGTTCTGGGGGAGGACGAGATCAAAGAGGTCATGGAAAAACGCGGCAAGGAGGTCGAGGAGGCCGCCCATGACGAGTCTATCGACAGTGATTCCGGATTTGAGGAAAGCCTTGAAGTCGCCCGCGACCTGCGCATCCAGCAGCTTGAAGCCGACCTTGAGAAAACCAAAAAAGATTACGAAATGCTCATGCACCAATACCGTCGCGTGAGCGAGGAATTGCTTAAACTGAAGAGTGCGAAGTAAGCCGCCGATGGCGGGCAGGTTTGGGTTGACCGCCTCCGCGCTTCCGCTTTAATTCCCCGATGAATTTTCGCCCCCTGACGGTTTGGGTCGTGCTTGACTGATCCGGACGGGGCGCGCGGACCAAGGTTTCCAACCCATCCGGACCGCCGGCGGCCGGATGGGTTTGTTTTTTGCCGGTAGAAAAGACCAACATGAGACATACGATCACCGTTCTGGTGGAGAATAAATTCGG
>CAZTYG010000053.1:0-10039 GCA_964617445.1 uncultured Blastochloridaceae bacterium | reverse complement strand
TTCTTCCTGCGCTTCCGCTTCCCCGGCAAGACCCTGCTCAGCACCGCCATGCTGCTGCCCCTCATCCTGCCGCCCTTCGTCGGCGCCATCGGCCTCAAGCAATTCTTCGCCCGCTTCGGCTCGCTCAACCTCATCCTCGCCGAGATGGGCCTCGTCGACCTCCAGAATCCCCCCGACTGGTTCGGCTCCGGCGGTTTCTACGGCATCATCCTGCTCGAAGTCCTCCACCTCTACCCCATCATGTATCTGAGCGTCCAGGCCGCGCTGGCCAACCTCGACCCCTCCCTGCGCGACGCCGCCCAGAACATGGGCGCCTCCGGCCTGCGCATCTTCCGCACCGTCACCCTGCCGCTGGCCATGCCCGGCATCTTCGCCGGGTCCTCCATCGTCTTCGTCTCCGCCTTCACCGACCTCGGCGTGCCCCTCATGTTCGACTTCCAGACCACCGTCCCTACCCAGATATTCAACCTCGTCACCCAGGCCGACAACCCCCTGGGCTACGCGCTGGTCGTCATCACCCTCATCTTCGTCTCCCTGCTCTTCCTGCTCGGCAAAAAACTCGGCCAGGGCAACTACGCCATGCTCGCCCGCAGCGCCTCCTACGACGACTCCTTCAAACTCTCCCCGCTGGCCGGCTGGGGCCTCTGCCTCGCCATTGGCGGCTTCGTCGCCTTCTCCCTACTGCCCCACATCGGCGTCATCGTCCAATCCTTCTCCGCCCGCTGGTTCATGACCATCGCCCCCACCGAATGGTCCACCGCCTACTACGCCGAAGTCTTCTACCTCGACCTCACCGTCACCTCCATCCGCAACTCCCTGGTTTACGCCACCTGCTCCGCCCTGCTCGACCTCGTCCTCGGCTTCAGCATCGCCTACCTCCTGGCGCGCGAACAATTCAAAGGCCGCGACCTGCTCGACGTCGTCGCCATGCTGCCGCTGGCCCTGCCCGGCCTCGTGCTCGCCTTCGCCTACTTCGTCGCCTTCAGCCGCCCCCCCTTCGACGGCATCAACTGGCTCGACCCGCGCGAAAACCCCACCCTCCTGCTCGTCATCGGCTACGCCATCCAGCGCCTGCCCTACATCGTCCGCGCCGCCTACGCCGGCTTCCAGCAAACCTCCGTCTCGCTGGAGGAAGCCTCCTCCAACATGGGTTGTCCACCGTGGAAAACCCTGTGGAAAATCAGCCTCCCCCTCATCAGCGCCAACCTCATCGCCGGCACCATCCTCACCTTCAGCTTCGCCATGCTCGATGTCTCCAACGGCATGATCCTCGCCCAGGAGAGTCCCTTCTACCCCATCACCAAAGCCATCTACGCCCTCATGGGCCGCATCACCCCCACCGCCCCCAGCATCGCCTGCGCCCTCGGCGTCCTCTCCATGATCCTGCTCGCCGCGTCCCTCTTCGTCGCCTCCAAGCTGCTGGGGTCGAAGATGGGGCAGTTGTTCAAGGTAAAAGCGGATGCAAATCCCATCTCCCTGATTTTTACCACAGAATACAGGATTACACGGATCAGATCAGAAACCAGTCCATCTTCTTCTTTCCGACCCATCCGCAGTTTAAATAGGGCGCCCAGGGTCAAATATCTTTAACGAGTCGGTGGTTTGAGGGGTCGGCCGATGATTTCTCCAAAAAAAATATAGACAGACCTGTCTGTATGTGATGGAATTTGCCTATGACCAAAACATCCAAGGCTGACGGTGTTCGAGCGCGCGTGTTGCGCGCGGCCTGCGATTTGTTTTATCGCCAGGGCTATCACGCCACCGGGATCAACCAGATCATCGAGGAGTCCGGCGTGGCCAAGGCTTCTTTCTACTCCCATTTTCCCTCCAAAGACGAGCTGTTGCTGGCCTATGCACGGGAAACCGCGCGGCTTGAGGTGGCGGAGCTGAAAAAAAGTATCGCAGCTCTGCCTACACCGGCGGAACGATTTTACGGTCCTCTTCGGGTTTTGATCCCTTGGTTGAAATCAACAGGTTTTCGAGGCTGCCCGTTTCAGAATCTGGCCGCCGAGCTTTCACCCACACTCAAAGATGTGCGCAAGGTTTCGACCGGATACCGCCAAGAAGCGCGCCGCCTCATGCTGGAGTTGGCACGGGACTATCTTCCGAACCGCAAAGGAAAGGAAAAAACCGATTACGAAAGCATTGCCACCACCTATCAATTGCTGTTCGAGGGGGCCATTGCCACTGCTGTGGCCCTTCAGAGCAGCAAGCCCATCAAGGACGCCGAAACCGCCCTGCGCCAGTTTGTCGGCGACCCATAATAATTTTTTTGCAACAGCACAGACAGACCAGTCTGTATGAAAGCCTAATCAAACCCCAACGAAAGAACCCCTGCCATGTGCCTCGCCTGCTCCACCCCCTACGACCCCACCAAAGCCGATGCGTTCTCGGAGCGCCTTCTGGTCATGCTCAACCACGGAATGGCCACTTTGATGATTTCCGCCGGTCATCGCACCGGCTTGTTCGACGTGATGGCTGATGGTCAACCACGCACCAGTTCCCAGCTGGCAAGCGATGCCGGTCTCAATGAGCGCTACGTTCGCGAATGGTTGGGGGCAATGGTGACGTCCGGCATTGTCATTTGTGATCCGGCTGATGCCACGCACCGGCTCCCATCGGAACATGCACGATGGTTGTCACGAAAGTCGGCGACCACGAATATGGCCGTTTATAGCCAGTATCTTGCCGTACTCGCTCAGGTGGAGGAACCTGTGCTGGAATGTTTCCGGAACGGAGGCGGAGTTCCCTACTCAGCGTTTGCACGCTTCAGTGAGGTGATGGCCGAGGACAGTGGGCAATCGGTCGTTCCTATCATTGCTGATCAAGTGGTGCGGCTATTCCCCGGACTGCATGATGAGCTGTGCAAGGGCATTGACGTGGTTGATGTCGGCTGCGGCAAGGGACTTGCCCTGACCGAGTTGGCACGCGCCTACCCGAACAGCCGGTTCCACGGGTATGATTTCCTCAAATCCGTCGTGGAAGAGGCCAACGTCCGGGCAGCCGCTGCTGGCTTGTACAATCTTCGGTTCGAGTGCCGGAATCTCACGGGGTGGGACGAACAACAGGCCTTTGACTGGGTTCTTGCCCTCGACGCCATTCACGATCAGGCCCGGCCTGATCTAGTGCTGAAAAATATCCGGCGTGCTCTGCGCCCCGGCGGTTGGTTTCTCATGCAGGACATCGACGCCTCCAGCGAACCGACCGACAACATCAACCATCCCCTGGGAACCGTCTTTTACACGATTTCCACCTTCCATTGCATGACCGTCTCATTGGCTGAAAACGGCATGGGACTGGGGACCGCATGGGGTGTGCAACGGGCAGAGACCATGTTGCGCGAGGCCGGGTTCGACCAAATCCGTATTCATCGCTTCCCCCATGATGTCCAGAACGCCTATTTCCTGATGCAAACATGAAGCGCTTGCACGCGCGCCAAATATACAAAAACAACGAAAGGAACCCCAAGCATGAAAACCACTACGATATGCCCCGCCGGCATCGAAACGACACCCGCAACCCTGAATGGAGTCGCCACCGACAAGGTAGGTGTCCTGCTCGGGCGCATCGCCGAGAATTGTAACCACGCAAAAGCCGGATTTCGTGTCACCACCAGGTGGCACGGCGGCGTGCGTTCGCGCTCCCACGTGGACTCGTGGAGTCTGGGTGGTGGCATGCTGCCCAAAGCCCACCTCATCGACATCGACGAGCCGGTGGAGCTCGGCGGCACCGACACCGCGCCGAATCCCCAGGAAGCGCTGTTGGCCGCATTCAACGCCTGCGTCATGGCCACCTACGTGGCCATCTGCACTATGAAAGGCATCGCGGTGCGCTCCATTGAAATTGAATCCCACGGCGAACTCGACCTCCACGGCTTTCTGGCCCTGGATGACACCACGGATCCCGGCTATCACGACCTCCACTACCGTGTGACCTTCGCCGCTGATGCCCCGGAAGACGCGCTGCGAGAAATTCATGAGGCGGTCAAGCGGCAATCACCGAATTTCTTCAACATGGCACGCTCCATCCGCCTGCATGACACGCTGGTGACTGCCTGACCCATCCCCGGTTCCGGTGGGGACGCATCTCGCCCGCTTGGCACAGGCGGCCACGAAACATGGAAAGGATTTCATGGCGGTTTGTGCGTGGATGGCGTTGAATGTGTTGCCACGATGAGTTTCCAGTTACGCATCAAAAATTACCGGGGCTTCGGCGCGGACGACCCTGCGGAGTTGAGGATCGAGCGCGGTATCACCGCGTTGATCGGGGGCAACAACGCGGGCAAATCGACGTTGCTGCGTTTTTTTTACGAGTTGCGGCCGGTGTTTGTGCGCCTGGGTTGCGCGGAGGCTTTTATGCAATGTCTGCGCGGTCCGCAACCGGCGCCGTCGATGCCGGCGGATTGGGACGCGTTGTTCCACCAGCAACACGAGGGGGACATGGTGGTGGAGCTGCGCCCGGAGCCGGGGGACTGGCTGCCACCTGCTCCGGACCGTGAGGCACTGCCTCCGGGTCGCGTCGATGTGGTGCTCTCGCGCCGGAAACGCACGGTCATGGTGCGGTTGGACGGCGTGGGTGGGGAGGCGGTGCTGGACGGCGGTGCCCACGCGGTGGTGCATATCGATGGACGCCCGGTGGCGGACTGGCCTGTCTTGGAGGTGTTGTTCCGACGGCTGGCGGCAACGATGTATGTCAGCCCTTATCGTGTGCTGCGCGTGGATCAGGAGCAGGAGTCCAGTTATGATCTGCGGCTGGGAGGACATTTCGTCAAGGACTGGACAACCTACCAACAGGAGCGCCCGGCGGCGGCCGCGCAGGCTAGGGAAAAAATCCGCCGGGAAATCGCGCATTTGTTCCGGTTGGAGGATTTTGATTTCGAGCCCGACGCAAGCGGTCGCTCGTTGGTATTCCAAATGAACGGCGGAACGGTGCCGGCCGACGAGATGGGCAGCGCCATCGGCCAGTGCGTTCTGGTCTTCGCCCAAGCGCTGATACGGGGTCCGGATTATTTGTTGATCGACGAGCCGGAGTGCCATTTGCATCCGGGGCTGCAGGCGGACTTCGTGACCGCACTCAACGGTTATGCCCGGCGCGGTCTGATCATGGCCACACACAGCATGGGCCTGGCCCGGTCCACCGCCGACCGCATCTACGAGGTGCGCCGCTCCGCAGGCTCCTCCGCCACCCGCATTCTGCCATACACGCCGGAGGAGCGGTTGAGCGAGGCGCTGGGGGAGATGAACTTTTCCATCCAGCAGACGATGGGCTGTCGCAAGATTCTGCTGGTGGAGGGGCCCACGGAGATCAAAGCGGTGCGCCAGTGGCTGCGGCAGATCGGCGGCGACCGCGATGTGGTGATCGTCCCGCTCGGCGGCAGCAGCATGATCAACGCCCGCCGCGGTGAAGAGCTGGCCGAGATCGGCCGCATCTGCCCCGATGTCTATGCGCTGATCGACAGCGAAAAAGCAAGACCCGGCGCGCCGATGAATCCCGACCGTGAGGGGTTCGTCCGCTCGTGCCGCAAGGCGGGCATCGACTGCCATGTGCTGGAGCGGCGCGCGCTGGAGAATTATTTCACCACCCGCGCCATCAAGTCAGCCCTGGGCGGCGGCTACCGGGAGCTGGGATCGCACGGGGATGTGAAGGCAATATATAGCCGTTGGCCGAAATCAGAGAACTGGCGCATCGTCTCCCACATGAAGTGGGCAGAGGTCGCCGATACCGACTTGGGCCGGTTTCTGTTGAAGGTGGTGCGCGCCCCGTGTCGTAGCGAACGTCGGCGGTAGCGGTCGGCGTACAGTATGAGCCTCGTTGTAGGACGAGGGCTTCGCTCGTCGGGGAATCAAAATGGTTCAGCGGTGTTCAATCAACATGCCACTCGCGGTCTGGAGGGCGAGGCGCGCGAGTTCGACCTGGAAAAGCGCCTGCAGGGCCTCCTCCCGGCGGCGCAACCGATCGCGCGAGACGTCGAGAAATTCCAGTTGGGTGATGCGTCCGGCATCGACGAGTTGGGCGGCCTGCGATTGGTAGGATTCCCCGGCGTGTTGTGGGCGGTCCACCACGCGGTAGGCCTGTTCGGCGGCGCGGAGGGAGTTGAGCGCCCGGCGGACTTGGGAGGGGATGGTCTGGCTGCGCAGACGGTGGATTCCGGTATCCAGCTCCTCGATCCCGGCACGGGTGGCGGTGGCCTGGCCCCGGCGTTGTCCGCCGTCCCAGATTTCCCAATTAAAATTGGCGCCAAAGAAAAAACTGGAGGCGATGCGGTCGTCGTCCTGGTTGCGGAGCACGGCGGTGTCCCCGATGAAATCGAGGTCGGGGGCAAGGCTGGTGTTGGCGACGGCGGCAACGACGGAAAAACCGGCCCTCTCGATAGCGGTGAGCCGCCATTGGCTCGCGCCGCGCAGAGCTTGGAGGGCGCGCAGGTCCGGACGGTGTTCGAGCGCTGCGGATACCCATGCGGACTCGTCCATGTTTTCGGGCAGCCATGGTTGGAAGACGGGCTGCACGGCGGGCGAAATGCCGGACACTTCGGATGCGCCCGTCCCCATCAACTCGGCGAGGTCCAGCCAGGCGTTGTCGAGGGCGGTGCGGGCTGCTCCAGCCTCGGCGCGAGCGGCACCGAGGTTGACTTCCAACCGCCGGATGTCGGCGGCGCGGGCGCGGTCGGCTTCGAACAGCGTGCCCGCCGTTTCCAGATTCGACTCCAACTCGGCGACGAATTGGCCGCGCAGTTCGAGCGCTCGTTGGCGGAATTCGACCTGGAGATAAGCGGCGCGGAGTTCTTCGACCAGGCGCCAGCGTTCCAGTTCGTGGTTGGCGCGTGCGGCGGTGATCCCGGCCTGTCCGCCGGAGGCCGCTGCCATGGCGGGCAGGTTAAGAATGCTCTGGCGCAATTCAAAAGTAGCGACCGGAGGCAGGGTGAGCGCGGTGGAGTTGAGGGAGGGAAGCAGGGCGGCGCGGTCGGCCAGCGCCGCGCCTTCTTGTTCGGTGACGCGCACGCGCGATGCGGCGAGGCGCGGGCTTCGCTCCAGCGCGGTGGTCAGGCAGTGATTCCAGTCCCAGACGGTTGGGGTGGAGCTGGCTGCCGCATTCGCCACCAGAATCAGCGCGGCGGCGAGAAACACGGGTGCTGCGAACCGCCCGATGGCGGGGCGTGGCCGACGGATCACGGTCCCTCCCCGTCGCGCGGGGCGTCCAGAACCGGATTGCGGTGGGAGAAGGACGGCAGTTCCTTCCGCGCGGCGTCGGCGTCCGGAGTGCCGAGGGATCCGCGCTGGGTGAAAAGAGAGCGCTCCAACTCGGCCAGCGCTTGGTGGTAGTCGAGTTTGGCGCGCAGTTGGATATTCTGGGCGACGTTGAGGTCCACGGTGGCCTGAAGGACTTCGAATTCGGAGGCCAGCCCGGCCTCGACCGAGGTGCGCGCCAGCCGCAGCGACTCGAGCGCGCGAGCGACGTTGTCTTCCTGGCCGTCGAGCGTCCGGCGCGCCCGCTCCAACGAATTCATGGCGCGGCGCACCTGGAACTCGATGCGCCTCATCAGGTCGTCGCGCTCGATGCCGAGGCGTTCGGCCCGGGCGTCGGCCTCCTGGGCGAGGCCTTTGCCTTCGAAGCCGTCAAAGATGTTCCAGCGTCCGAGGATGCCGAAGGCGATGTCGCTGCGTGAGTCGGTGAAGTTGCTGCCGACCCCCTCGGAGCGGCGTTGAGTGCCGGAGGCGAAGGCTTCGATCCGGGGCACGTTGGAGGCGCGGGCAATGCCAGCGTTGAGGCGGGCGATCTCGGCTTCCTTGCCGATCCGGCGGGGATCGGGGCGGCGCGCCAGCGCCTCGCGCACGGCGTCATCCACCTCCAGATTCACATCCGGGCAGTCCAGGCGTCCAGCGATGGTGAAAGGCGGTTCTTCCTGTCCTTCGGGCCAGTTGATGCCGACGGCCTCGACTAGCTGGATGCGGGAGTTGAGCAGGTTGTTCTTGGCGGCGATCAACTGCGGAATCTGGTTGGCCAGGCGGACTTCGGCACGCACGATGGTGAACCGAGTGGCGCGACCGGCGTCATAGAGACGGGTCTGGCGGGTGATTTCCTCTTCGAGAATGGCGATGATCTGCCGCTGGATGCCGATTTCGTCCTGGTGGAAGAGGACCTGGTTGAAGCTGCGTTTGACGTTGAAGACCACTTCGTTGACCGTCTGCTCGAATTGCAGGAGCCGCCGGTCCATCTCCAGATCGGCAATTTCCAGCCGCTTGGGGTTGGTCGCCCCGGAATACAGGGTGTAAACAATCTGAACGGTGCCGCGCCAGTCCTCGCGGGTGCGGTCGGAATTACTCCGGTCCAGGTTGTCGAAGACATCCTCGTTGCGCATTCCGGCACTGGCGGTGGCGCCCACGCGGGGATACAGAACCGCGCGTGCGGCGATGCGCGAGCCTTTGCCGGATTCGATGTCCCATTGTGCGGCGCGTATGGTGGGATTCTTTTCCAGTGCGAGATTCAGGCACTCCTCTAATGCATAAACCGGGGGGGCAGGCGCAGCGAACGCGGTGGCAACCAGCACACCGCCGAGCGACCCACTTAAAAAAAGATTCCATAAAATGCAGCGCATTTGCTCCGTAAATTAATCACCGCCAATGGCTTAAGCAATATTTTATTTGATCTCAAATCGTTTTTCTTGGATCATTTCCTGCTTGTTTTCGGCTGGTAATTTTCTGTCCTCTTGAAAAGGTGATGTACAAACCGTTATGAATTTGCTCTCGCTGGTGGGCGATGCCGCCAAAGAATTACTGACACCCCGCACCAATCCGGTTCTGGATCGTTGCCGCGCGGACTTTTCCACCAAGATGCGCCATCAGTACAAGCCCTATTACCACGTGGGCGAAAGCAATGACGGCGTTCATATCCGCTGCGACGGCCGGGACATGGTCATGATGTCCAGTAACGAATACCTCGGCCTGAGCCGTCATCCGCGCGTGGTCCGCGCCGCGCAAGAGGCGCTTAATCACTGGGGCACCAGCTCGTGTGGCTCGCGTCTGGCCAACGGCTCACGCGCCTATCATACCGCACTGGAAGAGGAACTTGCCGCGTTCCTCGGACGGGAGGCCTGCCATGTCTTCAGCGCCGGCTATCTCGCCTGCATGTCGGGCATCACAGGTCTTTCCCGCAAGGGCGACGCCGTCATTCTCGACCGCAACGTCCACGCCTGCCTTTGGGATGCCGCCTGCCTCTCACCCGCCACCGTCGAGCGTTATTGCCACGAGGATATGGACGAGCTGGCCGCCGTGCTCTCATCCTTGGACCAGGACCAGGCCAAGCTGTTAGTGGTGGACGGCGTGTATTCCATGGAGGGCCACATTGCCAACCTGCCCCGCATCTGCGAACTGGCCCGCGAACACGGCGCGTTTGTCATTGTCGATGACGCCCACGGCTTCGGTGTGCTGGGCGACGGCGGACGCGGCACCTGCTCCCACCACAACCTTGCCCCGTCCGACACCGGCTTGGTCTGCGGCAGCTTCTCCAAATCTGTGGCCAGCATCGGCGGCTTCGCCGCCGGCGACCGCAACGTGATCGAATTCATGCGCAGCCATTGTCGCCAAATCATCTTTAGCGCCGCGCTTCCTCCCGCCTCCGCTGCCGCCGCCCGCGAGGCCCTTCGCGTTCTGCAGGACGAACCGGAGCACATCGAACGCGTCCGCGCCAACGCTGGTCACCTGCGGACCAATCTCGATCACCACGGTCTCGACTACTGGGGAAGCCCCACTCCTGCCATTCCCATCGTCATTGGTGACAAACACAAATGCTACGACATCTGGAAGTCCCTCTGGGAGGACGGATTCTTCACCGTCATGTCCATCTCCCCGGGCGTCCCGGCTGGCAAGGACCTCATACGCTGCGCCGTCAGTTCCCTTCACACCCCCGAAATCCTCGACCGCTTCACCGAATCCCTGGTCCGCGCCTGCCGCAAGTCCGGCGTGACGGTCCGCTGATACCGTGCCCAGCTTCTCAGAGGCCGTCTAAAAAGTGCTGGAATGCCGGTTTGCAAGAAGAAAATCCC
>CAZTYG010000052.1:0-10056 GCA_964617445.1 uncultured Blastochloridaceae bacterium | reverse complement strand
TTTATGCCCCGATCCCACGTGATGCTTCGCAAACGTGGCTTCGAAGCCCTCAGATTAGCAGTGAGCCACTCCGTGGAATCCAGTTATGCGCTATGCGCAGAGCTTAGTGTCCATTAGTGTAAATTAGTGGTTCTGTTCCCGGGTGTTGATCCGCCAACCCCCACGCGCTCTGGACGAGCGCTTGCCCCGGACTTCGGGCCGAAGTCCCTCCATCAATCAGATTTTCCAACCTTGGAGGATGCGCATGTAGTTGCCGCGTTCGAAGGCGGTGGGGTCGGGGCAGTTGTGCAGGCCCATGCAGCCGCGCAGTTCGTTCACGTCGGTGTATTCGTGGTCGATCATCCATGTCTGCAGCCCGTCGAGCAGGTCGGCGATGCGGGCGGGGCCGTGCTTGAGGACGGCGGAGACGGTTTGGACGACGGTGGCGCCGGACATGAGGGCTTTGACCAGGTCTTCGGGCTGGTGGACGCCGCCGCTCAACGTCACGGCGGGGACATCGTCACGTCCCCACATGGCGGCGGTGAAGCGCAGGCGCAACAGCAGCTCGGATGAGTTGGAAAGTTGCAGACGCGGAACGGTTTCGAGCAGTTCGAGGTTGATGTCGGGTTGGTAGAAGCGGTTGAAGAGGACGACGGAATCGGCTCCGGCGGCTTTCAACTGGCGGGCGAAGTGCACGGGGGCGGTGAGGAACGGGGAGACTTTCACGGCGATGGGCAGCGCGATCCGCGCGCGGACTTCGCGCACGGTGTCGAGCAGCTCGCGTTCGATTTCATCGCCGGAGCGGGTGCCTTCCACGGGCATGTGGTAGAGGTTGAGTTCCAGGGCGTCGGCTCCGGCTTGGGCGATGAGTTCGGCATGGCCGGTCCAGCCTCCGGGGGTGATGCCGTTGAGCGAGCCGATGACGGGGATGCCCAGCCGCTGTTTGAGGCGGCGGAGGTGTTCCAGGTATTCATCGGGGCCGTGGGTGTAGTCGTCGGGCTGCGGCAGGTAGGAGGTGGCCTCGGCGAAGGAGTCGGCGTGGACTTCGGTGTGGTAGGCGGTGGCTTCGGCGTCGTTGCGCAGTTGCTCTTCGAAGAGGGAGTGCATGACGACCGCCCCGGCCCCGGCATCTTCGATGCGCAGGGCATTGTCAATTTCATCGGCCAGCGGCGAGGCCCCGGCGACCAGCGGGGTGCGCAGGTCGAGTCCGAGGTAATGGGTTTTGAGTGATGGTTTCATGGGGTGTTCCCGGTGGGGGTGGTGGATGGCGCGGGCTGGACCAGCCGACGGTAGAAGTCGGTGCGGTCGACGATTTGTTGCTGGGCCTGCTCGCCGAGGAGGCGGGCGCGGACGGGGTCGGCCTGGTGGAGGATGCGGAAGCGGGCTTCATTTTCGGTGAAGCGTTCCAGCGGCAGCTTGGGATCGGCGGAGTCGAGTTGCAGCGGACCGCCGGCTTCGGCGGGCTTGCGCGGGTCGAAGCGGTAGAGCGGCCAGTAACCGCTGTCCACGGCGAGTTTCTGTTGGTTGAGGCCGATCTCCATGGAGTAGCCGTGGGCGATGCAATGGCTGTAGGCGATGACGAGCGAGGTGCCGGGGTAGGATTCGGCTTCCTGCAGGGCTTTGACGGACTGGGAGTCCTTGGCGCCGAAGGCGATGCGGGCGACATAGACGCTGCCGTAGGTCATGGCGATGAGGCCGAGGTCTTTCTTGGCCTGGGACTTGCCGTTGACGGCGAACTTGGCGACGGCGCCGGTGGGGGTGGACTTGGATTGCTGGCCGCCGGTGTTGGAATAGACCTCGGTGTCCAGCACCAGGATGTTCACATCCAGGCCCTGGGACATGACGTGGTCGAGTCCGCCGTAGCCGATGTCGTAGGCCCAGCCATCGCCGCCGACGATCCAGACGGATTTTTTGACAAGGCTGTCGGCGAGCAACAGCAGCTCGCGGGCGGCGGGGTCGGCCATGCCGGCGACTTTGCCGCGGAGGGCCTGGACACGCTCGCGCTGGAGGGCGATGCCGCGCTCGTCGGATTGGTCGGCGTTCATCAGGGCCGTGACCAGGTCGTCGCCGATGATGCTGCCGAACTGGCGCAGCAGGCGCAGGGCGTGGGCGCGCTGTTGGTCGATGGAGACACGCATGCCGAAGCCGAACTCGGCATTGTCCTCGAACAGGGAGTTGGCCCATGCCGGGCCGCGGCCCTGGGCGTTGCAGGACCATGGGGTGGTGGGCAGGTTGCCGCCGTAGATGGAGGAACAGCCGGTGGCGTTGGCGATGTAGCTGCGGTCGCCGTAGAGCTGGCTGATGAGTTTGAGGTAGGGGGTCTCGCCACAGCCGGCGCAGGCGCCGGAGAATTCGAAGAGGGGTTCGAGGAACTGCGAGTCCTTGACCTCGCCGGTGCGCAGGGTGCCGCGGTCGGGCAACGGCAGTTGCAGGAAGAAGTCGAAGTTCTCGCGCTCGGCATCCACCAGCGGTTCCTGCGGGGCGGCGTTGAGTGCCTTGCGCTTGGGCTGGGTTTTGTCCTTGGCGGGGCAGACCGCGATGCACAGGCCGCAGGCGGTGCAGTCTTCCGGGGCGATCTGCACGGTGTAGCGGTTGCCGGGCCGTTCCTTGGAACGGAACGCGGCGGACTTGAAGGTTTCCGGGGCACCGGCGAGCGCGTCTTCAGGATAGAAGGTGGCACGGATGGATGCGTGGGGGCAGACCAGCACGCATTTGTTGCACTGGATGCAGAGATCGGGCTCCCAGACGGGGAGGGATTGGGCCAGGTTGCGCTTTTCCCAACGGCTGGAACCGACCGGCCAGACACCGTCCACCGGGAAGGCGCTGACGGGAAGCTGGTCGCCCTTGCCGTCCATCATCACCGCGGTCACGCGCTTGACGAAGGAGGGGGCGGCTTCGGCGACGGCGGGAAGCCGTCCGCGCGAGCTGGTGATCTCTTCGGGCACGCCGACCTCGAACAAATTCTCCAGCGTGCGGTCCACCGCTTCGCAGTTTTTCTTCACGATGGACTCGCCCTTGCGGGCATAGGTCTTGCGTATGGCGTCTTTGATCTTTTCGATGGCGGCTTCGCGCGGCAACACCCCGGAGACGGCGAAGAAGCAGGTCTGCATGATGGTGTTGATGCGTCCGCCCATGCCCGCATCACGGGCCACGCGGTAGGCGTCGATGACATGGAGCTTCATGCGCTTGGCCACCATGGCGGCCTGGGCCTCCTGCGGCAGCATGTCCCAGACTTTGTCGGGGCCGTAGGGACTGTTGATCAAGGCCACGCCGCCGGGTGCGGCGTGCTCGAGCACTTCGTATTTGGACAGGAAGTGCCATTGGTGGCAGGCGACAAAGTTCGCATGACGGATGAGGTAGGGCGCCCGGATCGGACGCGGACCGAAACGCAGGTGGGAGATGGTCATGGCCCCGGATTTTTTCGAGTCGTAAACAAAATACGCCTGCGGGAAGTGGTCGGTGCCATCGCCGATGATCTTGATGGTGTTCTTGTTGGCGCCGACGGTGCCGTCGGATCCCAGGCCGAAGAAGACCGCGCGGATGGTGTCGTCGGCCTCGATGTCGAAGTCCTCGTCCACCTCAAGCGACAGGCCGGTGATGTCGTCGCGGATGCCGACCGTGAAATGATTGGGCGCGGAGGGATCGTGCAGGGCTTCGAACACCGCCTTGGCCATGGCCGGGGTGAATTCCTTGGAGCCGATTCCATAACGTCCACCGATGACCCGCAGCAACGCACGGGCGGGGGGGCATTCGTGCAGGGCGGTGAGCACATCCTGGTAGAGCGGTTCGCCCGCGCTGCCGGGTTCTTTGGTGCGGTCCAACACCGCGATGCGCTGGGCCGAGGCGGGCAGGGCGGCCATGAATGACGCCGAGTCCCAGGGACGGAACAGACGGATTTTCAGCACGCCGGTTTTTTTTCCGTGCTGATTGAGCCACGCCGCGGTTTCCTCCGCGGTCTCGGCGCCCGATCCCATCATCACGAGCACATCCTCGGCTTCCGGATGGCCGGTGTAGTCGAACAACCGGTAGGCACGTCCGGTGACTTCGGCAAAGCGGTCCATGATGGCCTGCACGCTGGCGGGCGTGGACTGGTAATAACGGTTGCCCGCCTCGCGGGTCTGGAAATACACATCCGGATTCTGGGCCGTGCCGCGGATGCTGGGCCGGTCCGGCGACAGACACCGCTCACGACAGGCGCGCACTTCATTCTCATTCAACAGGGCTTTGAGCTGGGCGTTGTCCAACAGCTCGATTTGATTGATCTCGTGCGAGGTGCGGAATCCGTCAAAGAAATGCAGGAACGGCACGCGGGTCCGGAGTGTGGCTAGGTGGGCGATACATGCCATGTCTTGGGCTTCCTGAACGCTGGCGGAGCCGAGCAGGGCGAATCCGGTCTGGCGCACCGACATGACATCGGAGTGGTCACCGAAGATGGACAGCCCGTTGGTCGCCAACGCGCGGGCGGCGACGTGCATGCAAAAAGGGGTGAGTTCGCCAGCGATTTTATACATCGCCGGGATCATGAGCAGGAGACCCTGGGAGGCGGTGAACGTCGTGGCCTGCGAGCCGGCCTGCAACATGCCGTGGATGGCGCCGGCCGCACCGGCTTCCGACTGCATTTCCACCACGGAGGGCACATCGCCCCAGATGTTCTTCTTCTGTTTGGCGGACCATTCATCGGCCAGTTCGCCCATCGTGGTGGATGGGGTGATGGGATAAATGGCCAGGGCCTCGCTGAGCCGGTAAGCGACCCATGCCGCTGCTTCATTGCCATCCACGCTTGCCAGTTTGGGCGCCGGACCGGCCACGGTCCGGACTACGGGGGAGTATTTTTCAATCGGTGCAATCACGATTGCACTAAGCTACGCTTATAGACATCATTATGTCAAGTAAGTCTGGCTTATAAGATAAAATGTTTATCCGGGGGGTTAGGTCTAATCGATGGAGGTTAGATGGAAGTCAGCAAAGGCGGGGCGTGGGTCATTCCTCCTTGACATGCGCTACACGAAGCAATATTATATTAAGTTATCATGAAGCATCTCCATTCAGGTTCTCCGTTCATCCAAACTCAGAGTTTTCTTATTGGGGCGTTGTTGTTTTTCGCGCTGAATCACTTCGTATTTGCGGGAGTTGATTTGGATTTTTCCAAATCCAACATGGTTGAGAAGCTCACCCTGAGCAGCGGCACCTACGGTAATCATACATGGTTGTACGAGCCTCCGTCGCTGTGATTGGTTACACCCAATGCGGCCACCCGCTCCTACGGCGTGGCATCCGTGGAGCAGGCAGGCACAGCCGGATTCCTCGTGAAAACAGCGTTCATATTCGAGCAGCCAGGAAATGCAGACCTTGCTTGGGGGGTGACGGCTATGGCTTGCCGGGCCGGAACGTGAGGAAAGCAGCCGCTATGAGGCACTTCTGCGCAATGGCGGTGCCGCCTCACACACCATTCAAATCCTTCGCAATGGGGAGATCGTAGCTTCCACCAGATGGCCGAGTATGCAACTTCAGGGTGGTGAATATTTGCTGGAATTCAGTGGCGTGCCTAAAAATGGCGGCATTGATCTGGTCATGACCCTGCGCAACCGCAGCGGTGATCACGAACAAAGACTCGAATACACTGACACCTCCCCACTGAATGGAGCCTGGTTCGGTATGCTGGGCTTCGTAAACGCCTCCTGTGCGCGCGTGGAATTCAAAGAATTTTCGGTGGAACGCCGTTAACTTGACCTAGCGGCGCGCCGTCCGGCCGCCTCGCCCATGGCCACGGCGTTGCCGGTGACCCGGTAGGCCGAATGCGCCCAGAAGTCGCCGCTGATGCAGCGGCCCGCCATCATCAGACCCTCGACATCGCGGGCAATCAGCGCGCCCATGGGGATGTCGAAAGGTTTGCTGCGTCCCAGATGATCATGATCGAAACCCTTGGTTTTGTCTGGATCGGGGGAGTGAACATCGAAGCCGAAGTTCACCCGGCAGACCGCGTCCGGGTGGCTGCGGCCCTCGCGGGCGTCATCGACAGTCACCGTGGCACGTCCATGGATGCGCCGTCCCTCGCGCACACCGATTTGCGCGCCGGTGGCAACCACGCGTAGATTGTCCCACACCCCGCCCAGCCCGCGCAGGGCGTTGACGAGGTGGAAGATTTCGGCGCGAGCGTGAACGGTGGCGGCGGTGAGGTCGGCGGCGGACAGAGCCGAGAGCTTGTATTCGTGGTTGGACATCAGGGCAAAGAGATCGTCACGGATGACGAACAGGGTGGGTGCGGCGTAGGAGGGGGTGACCCCGGCGCGTTGCATCTCGGCATGCAGCCGCTCCTTGGGTCCGCGCCCGTGGGAGCCGCCGACGAAGGGTTCGATGTCCTTGAAACTCGGCCCTGTGAGCAGAGCCATCAGGCTCATGGGCTGGCAAAGGCCGGTTTCCGGATGGCCGAGGTCGAAGCCGCATCCGGCCCGGGCGGCGAGGTCGCCGTCGCCGGTGCAGTCGATAAACATGCGCGCGGCCCATGCCTCGCGTCCGGATTTGGATTCGGTAACGACCGCGCGCAAACGACCGTTCTCCACGTGCGCGGCGGTCACCCGTGTGTGCAACTGGAAATGGACCCCCGACGCGCCGCAAAGATATTCGAGTAGAAGCTTCATTTCCTCGACGTCGTAAGCGTAGTCTCTTCCGCCTTCCACGCGGGTGCGCCGCGCCCCGCGCTCATCGAGGGCGGCGGTGATTTCCCGCATGATGCCGTCCTTGGCGTGGGCGTCGAGAATCCAGCACAGAGCGCCGGCGGTCCAGACCCCGCCCAGACAGCCGTGCGCTTCCAGCAGCACGGTGCGGGCACCGGATCGGGCGGCGGCCAGCGCCGCCGCGATCCCCGCGGGACCGCCTCCGCAAACCACCACATCCGCCTCGTTCACCACCGGCACCCGCCGTTCCGGTTCGATTACAACAGGCTGATCCGGCGGGGTTTCATGGTTCATACGGGCATTCTGCCGGGCACTGAAATTGACTCAAGGAGTGGTTTGTTCATATTGTTGAGTAATGAGTGGTTCGACCATGCGGGATGTGGCGGCGGCGGCCGGGGTGCATGCCTCCACGGTATCGCTGGCGTTGCGGCGGCATCCTTCCATTCCGCTGCCCACCCGGGAGCGCATCGAAGCGTGTGCGGACGCGCTGGGTTATGTCATCAATCCTTTGGTGGCCGGTTTGATGCGCTCCCGCCGTCGCCGTCGTGACAGCCGGGGCGGAGAGGTTCTGGCCTGGGTGACGTGTTTTCCTTCCCGTGAGGGATGGCGCAAGTCACGCTATTATGCGGAGTTGTTCGAGGGGGCGAGGGAGCGCTCGGAGGAGCGGGGGTTTGAGTTGCGGGAGTTCTGGATAAAGGGGGACGGCGCGGGCGCGCGGCGTCTGGCGGGGGTGCTGCGGGCGCGAGGCATCCGGGGTTTGCTGATCGCACCGCTGCCCCAGAGCGAGGGGAGCTTGGATCTGCCATGGGAGCAGTTCAGTGCGGTGGCGCTTGGCCACACCCTGGCGTCGCCGGAGTTGCATCGTGTGGTCAGCCGTTATGCCCGTGATATACGTGTGTGTTGCCAGATGTTGTTCCGGCTGGGATATCGCCGTCCGGGACTGTGCCTGCCAGGGGGCTTGGACCAGAGGACCGGGCATGAATGGATCGGAGGATTTCTGGCGGAGGCCCATTATCGTCGACCGGCTCGAACGCCGGTGCCCTGGACCGGTGGCGGTGACGATCATCATTCCTTTCGGAGTTGGCTCCAGCGGGAACGACCAGACGTCATCATCACGGTGGGCCGCGCGGTGGGGTTGTTGCGGCGGTGGATCGGTGAGACGGGCCTGCGGATTCCGGAGGACGCCGGTCTGGTGGACCTTCAGTGCCGCGCCGGGGATTCGGTGGCGGGCATTCGTATCGAGCCGCGGGTGGAGGGCTCCGCCGCTGTGGATATACTCGCGGACCTGTTGTTCCGCAATGAACACGGGGTGCCCGTCCACCCTATGGTCATGGGCATTGGCGGGCGCTGGTCGCCGGGTGGCACCGTGACAAAAATCGTTTGCGGTAAATTGCGGCGGTCATGCCATGATGGAATCGACCCGAACCCTGCTGTGGATTGAATACTGCCGACGCATACTACCCCGGAGGATAGACGATGCGGTCCGGCGGGGTTTGCATTTCGGTCGGACGCCGCGCAATATGATTTCCCCCTATGGCCGGCATTCCCCCTGAAATCATCGACCAAATCCGGCAGTCGGTCGATATCGTGGAGGTGATCGACGCCTACGTTCCGCTCAAACGCGCCGGTGCGAATTACAAGGCGCTGAGCCCCTTCAACAAAGAAAAAACCCCGTCGTTTTTCGTCAGCCCCCAGCGCCAGAGTTTCAAGTGCTTCAGCAGCGGCCATGGCGGCGATGTCTTCAAGTTCCTGATGCTCTACGAGCACGTGGACTTTCCCACCGCTGTGCGCAAGCTGGCGGAAAAGGCCAACATCACCATTCCGGAGTCATCCGGCGGGATCGACGCCGGGCGCAAGCGCTCGCGCGACCGGTTGCTGACAATGCAGGACGAGCTGGCCGCGCGCTGGAGCGATCTGCTCAAGCACAACGCCTCCGCCCACACGGCCCGCGATTACATGCGCTCGCGCGAAATCCCGCTGGCATGGGCGGACCGCTTCGGCTTGGGCTACGCGCCGGACTTGTGGGACGACACCCTCCAATGGGGGCAGTCCAAAGGCTACGGCCAGGAGGAAATGGTGGAGGCCGGGGTCTTGGTGCGCAACGAGCAGGGCCGCGTCTATGACCGCTTCCGTGGAAGGCTGGTTTTCCCCGTGCGCAACGAATCAGGCCAAACCATCGCCTTCAGCGCCCGCATCCTCGATCCCGAAGCCAAGGCCGCCAAATACATCAACTCCCCGGAAACCCCCGTCTTCACCAAAAGCAAAGTCCTATTCGGCCTCGACCACGCCAAACGCCCCATCCTCGACGCCGATCAAGTCGTGCTCGCCGAGGGCCAGCTCGATGTCCTCCGCTGCCACGCGGCCGGCATCGGCCACGTCGTCGCACCCCTCGGCACCGCCTTCACCGAGGACCACGCCCGCATCTTGCGCCGCTTCACCCGCAATATCGTCCTCTGCCTCGACGCCGACTCCGCCGGCCGCCGCGCCGCCGTCCGGGTTGCCGACCTGCTTTTGGAACGGATCGACAGCATGGAAATGCTCAGTCGCGCGGACCTCGGTATCCGCGTCATGGTCATGCCCGAAGGCCAGGACCCCGATTCCCTCATTGCCCGCGAGGGTGCCCCGGCTTTTCTCGAACTCCTCGGCGGTGCATGCGAATACATCGACTTTCTCATCCAGCAATTGGAACGCGAACACGACCCCGCCAGTTCCGGGGGACGACGCATGATCGTGGAAGGGGTCGCCGGTTTTCTCGCCCGCATCCCCAATGCCGCCCACCGCGAGCATCTGGCCCAGAAGGCGGCCACCCGGTTGGAATTGGGTGCCGCCGCGCTGGAAGAGGAAATCCGCGCCCAGGCTCCGCGCAAACGAATCGAACGCCCCTCCCGCCCCGATGACAATTCCCCCGGCGGCTCCGCTCCGCCCGTTCGCGAAATGCGCTGCCACCCCCTGCTCGCCGAACTCCTGCGTCTGCTCATCGGACGCCCCGAATCCCTGGCGGAAATCCAGCGCGGACTCGCTCCGGATTGGTTTCGCGACCTGCCCGGCGCGGTCCTTCTGGAACGGGTCATGGAGCTGTATGCCCACGAGGAGGTCGAAGCCGGCGACCTGCCCGCGCTGATGTCACGGGTGGACGAGGCCGGGCAGAACTTTCTCGCCGGCCTGGACTACGACGGCCTTGCGGAACTGCCGGCCGACCGGGTGCGGACCGCACTGGTGGACATGTTGCGTGGCTTGGAATTGGACTGGATCAACCGTGAGACCCGGATGCTTTCCTCCCGGCTCAAAGACCATGCGCTCCCCGCCGGGGAAAAGACCGCCGTCATGCGCCGCCAGACCGATTTGCTGCAACGGAAAAAATCTTTGACTGGGTAGTCCGCCCCCTCTAACCTCTACCACTCTC
>CAZTYG010000051.1:0-10158 GCA_964617445.1 uncultured Blastochloridaceae bacterium | reverse complement strand
GGGGATGGGTTCCGGTTTGAATCGCATGTTGTTCGGCGGGCAGGCCGAAGGCGTCCCAACCCATGGGGTGGAGGACGTTAAATCCGCGCATTCGTTTGTAGCGGGCGACGATGTCGGTGGCGGTGTAACCTTCCTGGTGGCCGACATGGAGGCCGGCTCCGCTGGGGTAGGGGAACATGTCCAAGATGTAATACTTGGGCTTCTCGGATCCGGATTCGCCGGGATTGGCCGCGCGAAAGATGCGGTTTTTCTCCCAATGCTGCTGCCAACGGGCCTCGATTTCGTGAAAGGGGTATTGTTTTCTGACCTGCATGAATCGGTGAGGCTAGCCGGGAAGACTGTCGGGGGCCAACTTCAATTTTGGGAGGATGCCGCTACAAACGATACCAGCCGCCGGTCTTTCGGTGGAAGACCTTCGCCGCCAGAGGCGGGGATTCCGAATGGGTGGGCGGGACTCCGTACCCGCCGGAAATCAGCTTACGCGTGACCTTGTCGCGGGGGGAGATCAACCTACAGGCCAGTCCCGGCGGGTTCGGATCCCCGCCCTCCCCGCTGACGCGGGTTTCTGACTGTATATGAGCGGGATATGCCTCTCAACCCTCCATGCGGACATATGCTTGGTAAGGAACGCAAATTGAGTTGGCTCTCAGGGGCGCTACACGATAGGTTCTTCAGCTTCATGAGTTCCCGGACACAGACATGGGTGGTCAAAATAGGCAGCGGATTGCTGACCAACAAGAACGGTGGTGTGGACATCCCGCAGATGGGATCCTTCGCGGATCAGATCGCCCGGCTTCACCGGGCCGGAGTGCGTGTGGTGCTTGTCTCCTCCGGCGCGGTCAGCGCCGGGATGTCGGCGCTCCAACTCAACAAACGCCCCACCCACCTGCCCACCCTCCAGGCCTGTGCCAGCATCGGCCAGCCCATCCTCATGCGCGCCTACGACCGCGCTTTCCACCGCCATCGCATGTCGGTCGCCCAGATTCTACTAACCTACTGGGACCTCGACAGCCGCAAGCTCTACGAGAACACCCGCTCGACCCTCCAGCATCTGCTCGACCTGAAATCTTGCGTGCCGATCTTCAACGAAAACGACGCGATCTCTTTCGAGGAGCTGGCCATGCTCAACAAATTCGGCGACAACGACCGCCTCTCCGGCCACGTCGCCATCCTGGCCCGCGCCCAACGCCTCATCATTCTTAGCTCTATCGATGGACTCTACACCCATCCCGACGGCACCGGGCGCCTGATCCGGCGTGTGCGGGAAATCGACGACCGCATTCGCGGATTCGCCGGCACGACCAACAGCGAGCGCTCGGTCGGTGGCATGATCTCGAAACTGGAAACCGGGCGCATGATGTTGGAGGCAGGGATTCCGATGTGGATCGCCAACGGCCGCGAGAAAGATGTGCTGTGGAAAATCCACCAGAAAAAGCCGGTCGGCACCCATTTCCAACGGACAAAGAGGACGACGTGATGCAACAACCGCTCGACACACAGATTACGGAGTTGTGCCGTGCTGCGCGCACCGCCTCGCGCGGGCTTGCCGTGTCCGCTACCGCCGACAAAAACCGGCTGCTGGAAGCCATAGCCGCTATGATGGATGCACGTCGCGCGGACATTGTCACCGCCAACGAACTGGACATCGAGGCCGGACGCGCCTCCGGGCTGTCCGGTGCCATGCTGGACCGGCTCGCGTTGACGCCTGTCCGCATCGATTCCATGATCCGCGGCTGCCGCGAGGTGGCCGCACTGCCTGATCCGGTGGGCGAGATCATGCGCGGTTGGACCCTGCCCAACGGCCTGGACATGAGCAAGGTCCGCGTGCCCATTGGTGTCATTGGTATCATCTACGAGTCCCGGCCCAACGTCACCGTCGATGCCGCGGCTCTTTGCCTGAAGACCGGCAACGCAGTCGTCCTGCGCGGCGGCAAAGAGGCCTTCGAGTCCAACACCATACTCTGCAACTTGATGCAGGAAGCCGCCACTGCTTCGGGCTTTGACCCCGCTGTAGTCCAGTTGGTGCCGACCACCGATCGCGTCGCCATCCAGATTCTTTGCGCCCAGGACAAATACATCGATCTGATGATCCCCCGCGGCGGCCATGGATTGATTGAAACCGTTGTTGCCCACGCGCGCATGCCGGTCATCAAACACTTCCATGGAGTGTGTCACGTCTATGTCCATGCCGATGCCGACCCCGATATGGCCGTGTCGATCACCGTCAACTCCAAGTGCCAGCGTCCCGGGGTGTGCAATGCTGCCGAGACCCTGCTCATCGACAGCAGCGTCGCCCCGGTCATGCTGCCCCGACTGGCCGCCGCGTTGGAGGAGGCAGGAGTGGAATTGTTTGGCGACACGGAATCCTCACGGATTCTCGGGCGCGACCTGCCCCAACCCTCCGCATGGAACATGGAATACCTCGACTTGAAGATGGCGGTCAGAGTGGTGAAGGATTTGGAAGATGCCATCGCCCACATTGAGGAACACGGTTCCCACCACAGCGACACCATCATCACGGCAGATCAGCAGACGGCCGGGAAATTCCTCCACACTGTGGACTCCGCAGCGGTGTATTGGAATGCCTCGACCCGCTTCACCGACGGCTCCCAATTTGGATTTGGCGCGGAGATCGGAATCAGCACCGATAAAATTCATGCCCGCGGTCCAATGGCGCTGGAGGAACTCACCAGCTACAAATACATTGCCCGCGGTACCGGCCAGGTCAGGTGTTGATACGGTTTATACAACGCGTCCTTCAAGAACGTTGTCAGAGACACACGTCCGGTTTTGAAAGCTTGTTCTTCCTTTGCGAACTTGGCGCTCTTAGCGTCTTTGCGTTACTATCCTGATTCTCAGGCTACCACCTCATGCTGACTTCCGGAACCTGACAGATAAACACGGCGGTGCGCATCACCCGTTCACGCGGGTTGCCACCTTCCGCAAGGAAGACACTCAGCGCCGCTTCGTTGGAGGTTTCGGTGAGAAGTCCTCCGGTCAGCCGGAAGGCGGTGTAATCGACCACCCGCTGCGCCCATTGTCGGCGCTCACCGTCTGCGGCGGGGCGTTGCAGGGAGCCGGGCACGATATTGACCAGCTGATTTTCCAGGGTTTTCGCGTAGCGCCAGCGTTGAAGAAGGGCATTGGAGTCGGCATAGGCGCTGTCCTGTTCGGGGTAACCGTCGGGTGTCGAACGCTCGAACAGACCCATGCCGCTCAAACGCAGGAATTCCCGCAGAGTGCCGGTGTTGGTGGAGCCGGCCACGCGGCTGATCCGGATGCCGTAGTCCAGCGGGGTGGCGATGCGCGGGGGCAGGGCGGGATCGAAGAGGTGGGGCGTGGATGCCAGGTGCGCGATCATGGCGGCGAGGTCGCCGTTGCTCCGATGAAACACGTGTTCCAGCTCGCCAACCACGGGTTCGGGCGGAGGCATGCGAAAGTAGTGGGCGGCAAGCTTGTGGGAAACGAACGAGGCGGTGCTGGGATGCGAGGCGAGCGCCTCCAGGATCATCTGGACGCGTTCGTAGCGGCGGGCCTCGTCCGCCTCCGGCAGGGAGAGGCCCATCACGCGGCCGGGTGAGGGGTCGTTGAGAACGGGGTCGAAGCGGAACACCCGGTCCGACTGTGCCCCACCGCGCGCATCGAGGTGCGCCTCGCTGGTCATCAACCACCCGGTCAACAGGCGGGCCAGGCTGGTGACATCCTCTTGTGTGTAGCCGCCTTTGACCCCCACGGTGTGGAGTTCAAGGATTTCCCGCGCGTAATTCTCGTTGATGCGACCGACAAAACTGTTCTGCTGGTCCAGATAGAACAACATCGCCGGGCTGGTGGCTGAAAGACCCAGCAGTGTTCCCATGGGCGCGGGTCCGGCGCGGGTGAAGCGCAGGTGTTCCTCCCACTTGGGTGCGGCCCCGGTTTTACCGATCCATGTCGAGAAGTGATTTTGTGACCACAGCACCGATCTCATACGAACGGGATTGGGCGTGATGAGTGCCTGGCGCAGCACGCGGGAGACGATGTCGTATTCGTTGTCGCGTCCGTGTTGGGCGGTGACGGTTTCCAGAAGCAGTTCTTCGGTGCCGTTGTGGGACACGGCGCAAAGTCGCTGCCGCAGCCACGCCTCCTCGCCGTCCAGCAGGATCACCGCCAGTTCGCGGTCATCGGGTCCGTAGGCCACCCGGTTGAGCAGGCGCATGGCGCGCGCGGTTTTTTCCGGGAGTTGCGGTGGCGACGCGGTGACTTCCACGGTCCGCGTCCGGGATATGGTGGTGCGTCCGAGGCTGTCGGTCGCGGCGATCTGGATTTCCATCGGTCCCGCCTGTCGTTCGCGCAGGAGGATGGGGATGACCGTGCGGCCCATTCCGTCTTGCTGGCGCAGACCGAGGCCGGTGGGCTCGCCGTCCACCACCAAGTCCACGCTCTCCAAACCCGCAGGCGCCCATACCGATGCGATGGCGACATCCACGCCGTGCAGTCTTGCACCCGGAGCGGGGTAGAGCAGCTCCACGACCGGTTCGGAAATGTCTCGCGTGCGGAGCGGTTTTTTCAGCGCGATCTGCCGCACCCAGACATTGCGGTCGCCGCGTCCTTGAACGTAGTGGTCGTTGCGGTAGGAAATTTGCAGTCGCTTGGGTCCGGGTGGCAGGTCCATGGTGGCGGCGTGGTAGTCGCGGTTCCCGGAGCGCACGACGATGTCCGAGACCGGGATGGCTTCCCCGTTGTGATGAAATTCTAAGTTAAGAACCGGCGGACCCTCAAACGCATCGCCGCGCGCGTTGATGTGGATTTCGTAACGGCCCGACAGCCTGTCCGGAAGCACCAAGGCGACATCGGCGTTGCTGAACATGGCGGCTTCGGGATTGTCCTCATGGCCGCGCTGTTGTTGTGGACGCAGTAATTCCACAAAGTTTTTGTCCCACCCTGGATAGCGGGCCGAGAAAACGAGTGGAGCGGCGATGATCGGGCCGGTCGCAACTCCGTCGGGCAGAACTACTGTCTGGGGTGCGGAGACAATCTCGCGTCCATCGGCCAGCACGGCCCGGAGCACCAGGTTGTTGGGGCCTGGTTGCAGCCACGAGGGTTCGACCCGGAAACCGGGACGGGTGTGGTGAACCAGCGCC
The DNA here is from genome assembly GCA_964617445.1 of uncultured Blastochloridaceae bacterium. Taxonomy (GTDB): domain Bacteria; phylum Verrucomicrobiota; class Verrucomicrobiia; order Methylacidiphilales; family CAZTYG01; genus CAZTYG01. The sequence goes on along the minus strand of CAZTYG010000051.1, from coordinate 5,038 downwards.
CGCATTTGTCCGTTCACCAGCAATTCCACGCGCGGCGGAGGTCCTTCCGCGGAGCCTTCGTAATGCACCCGCGCGTTCAATGGCACCGGACCGGTGGCCTCCTCGCCATGGAACAAGCGTTGAAAACTGATGCGCGCGTCACGTGTGGCGGGCACGCTCCGCACACTCTCCGGCACCCATGCCAGCTCATAGGCGTCGTAGTGCGCGTTGCGGTCGCCCAGCTTTTGCGCGTAAAAATCGTTGATAAATTCCACGGTCAGGATTTGTTCCCCTTCCTCCAAGCGCACCGGGTGTCCGACCGCGACCCGGTGCCAGTCGGAGCAGACCATTCTGCCGTGTGTCGAACGGTTGTTCTCCCCCTCGCGTTGGATGCCCATGCTCGGAAACGCACCGCCCGCGTAAATGCCCCGCACGCGCATGATCATCTGATAATGTCCCGCCCGGCGGATGGTGACTGGCAGCGACCATGCCGGGCGCCCGCTGTTCACCGGTAGAAACTGTCCGCCGGAGGCTTTTTCATCCGCCTGCGGTTCCAACGGGCGGGGTGGGTTGCGCTCCTCCGGTTGGGCGCGCAGGTCCCGCACAAAATCCTCGCACTCCCCGCGAAACGTGTGGACCACCGGACGCTCCATCACGTTGATTTCCCCGGCCAGCGTCAACAACATCTCCCCACCGGAGCTTTTCAACTCAAAGCGCAGGCGGTTGCGGCCCGGCTCCATCTCCGAGGTGTCCAGTTCGAAAACGTAGCGGTAGTGCGACGGAGCACGCTCGTGGTGGAGTTGGACGGGCGAAAGCACTTGTTCATCCTTCAGCCGCACCAGCACCGCGGACGGCGCTTCCGCTTCCAATGGCAGGTCGTGCGGGCGTTCGACATCCACGCCGATGTGAATCGTGTCCCACACCACGGCATTCGGCCCGGGTGTGACCCATGACGCTTGATACTGTCCGGTCCCGCTGGACGATTGCCCGATGCGCAGCGTGACCACACCGTCCCCCGCCCGGAGTTGGGCTTCCCCCGCCTTTTTGGGACGCACCCGCAGGTGGGCGGTTGCCTGGCCGGCGGGAAACACCAAATCACCGAGGGACTCCACCATCCCATACGGTTCCAGGGTGACCGGCATTTTGCGATCAGTGGTTGGCGCCGGGTCCATCCTCACTGGGATCATCACCGCACGGCCCATGGGAACGGTGATTTCTTCGGCAAAAAATTCGACCTTCTCCGCGCGTGCGTGGGGCGCGCATATCCATAGCACCACCAGCACCAGAATCCCCATTGGCGCAGGGCCGACCGCTTTTAAAATCGCCGCACTCACCAAGTGATAAACTGGCACCCCAAATTGTGGGGTCAAATGCGGTTTTACACCGCGCCGCGTTTTGTTAGTAATTCCTGTGATGAGACCGACCAACCTCAGGGGGATTTTATCCTATACCTCGCGTTTTCGCGACCGCACCTTCGTGCTTGCCGCCGATAGCGAGATTCTCGATGCGGACAATTTGCGCAACCTGATCCTGGACATCGCCGTCCTGCGCTCGGTCAATGTCAAGGTCGTCCTCGTCCACGGCGCCAGCCTCCACATCACCCGGCTGGCCACCGAACTCGGCGTCCAACCCTCCAACACCGACGGCATGGGCACCACCGATGAACCGACCCTCCGGCTCGCTGTTCTCGCCGCCACCAGACTTTCCCACGAACTCCTTGAAGCTTTCAGCGAGGCCGACCTTCGCGCCATGGTCGGCAACGCCATTGTCGCCCACCCGGCCGGCATCGTCAGCGGCCAGAACCAGGGGTTTACTGGCAGAGTCGAGCGTGTGGATGCCGAATTTCTTCAGACCGCGCTGGACCATGGCATCATCCCGGTGGTTCCGCCGCTGGGCTTCGACGGCGAAGGCCGCACCTTTCGTGTCAACTCCGACAACGTCGCCCTTGCCGTGGCCCGTTCCCTCAAGGCCGCGAAACTCATTTTCCTCGGCAACAGCAACGGCGTCGAAGGCGCCGGCAGCCTCTCCGCCCAATTCTCTGTCGCCGAGGCCGAGGCCTACATCAAAAAGAACCGCACTGCGGCTTCCGCCGTGCTCATCTCCAAACTTGAACATGCCGTGGCCGCCTGCCAAAACGGCGTCAACCGCTCCCACCTCGTCGATGGCCGCAAAGAAGAAGCCGTCCTCAGCGAGGTCTTTTCCAACGAGGGCGTCGGCACCATGATCTACGCCAACGAATACGAGGCCATTCGCCGGGCCCGTAAAAAAGATGTCCGCGCCATCATGCGCCTCATGCGCGAGTCCGTCCTCAACCAGGAATTGGTCCCGCGGGGAGAGGCGGAGATCGCTTCGCGCATCACCGACTTCCACGTCTTCGAGATCGACCGCACCGTCCTCGGTTGCGCCGCCCTGCACATCTACGACGGCGAACCCAAATCCGCCGAGATGGCCTGTGTGGTGGTCGCCACCAGCCACGAAAACCAGGGCATTGGCCGCAAGCTCATGCATTACCTCGAAGCCAAGGCCCGCGAGGCCGGCGTCCGCCGCATGTTGGTGCTCTCCACCCGCACCTTCAACTACTTCCAGCAAAAAGGCGGATACCAGGAGGGTTCCCCCGACATGCTCCCGCCCGCGCGACGCGAGGCCTACGATCGCAACGGGCGCAACTCCATGGTGCTGGCCAAAGACTTGTGAGCGGACCCGCTCTTTCCGTTCCGGCAGCAGTGCCCGCACCGGTGCGCCGCGCACCGCCCGCCGGTCTCTTGCAACTCATGCGTGCCATAGAGCGTCCCGGCTGGACCAATCTTGCCGCCGGAATTCCTTCCACGGAACTCCTGCCGGTCCCCGCGTTGCGCCGCGCCTTCACCCGCGCCAACCAGTCCGGCGGACTCTCCATCTGGGCCTATCAGCGCCCCGAAGGCCGCGTCGGCCTGCGCGCCGCCATCACCGCGCGCCTCGCCACACGCGGCGCGCGGGTGAACGCCGACACCGTCATCACCACCACCGGCTGCACCCAGGCACTCCGCCTCTGCCTCCGCGCCGCCGTCCGGCCCGGCGACACCGTCCTCTGCGAGGACCCCGCTTACTACAACCTGCTGGAACAAATCCACGACCTCGGCGCACGCACCCTGCCGCTTCCTGTCGATCCTGTCCACGGCATCGATCCCGACCGGGCCCTTGCCGCCGCCCGTCGCCACCGTGCACGTTGCATCATCGTCTGCACCACCCTCTCCAATCCCACCGGTGCCACCATGCCCGTCCCCGCGCGCCGCGCGCTTGTCACCGGTGCCCGCAAAGCCGGCCTGCGCATCCTCGAGGACGACATCTATGCCGACCTTCATGAAGACGGCGCGCCGCCGCCCCTGCGCGCCTTCGACCCATCCGGACGCACCGTCGCCCTCGTCACCAGCTTCTGCAAATCCGTCGCCCCCGGACTCCGCGTCGGCTTCATGATTCCATGGGCCGGGCTTTACGAAGAAGTCCTGCGTATGAAATGCATGGCCGACATGCATAGCGCCACCGTTGCAGAAGCCACCCTCGAGGCCTTTCTCGATTCCGGCGGCCTCGAATCCCACCTTCAACGCCTACGCCGCGCCTGCCACCGTCGCCGCACGCTGCTTGCAGATGCCGTCACCGCCCACTTTCCACCCGGCACCCGTGTTTACAATCCTCCCGGTGGATTTCTCATTTGGGTTGAAACCGCATTACGCATGTCCGCCGCCGCAGAGACCGCCGCGAGTCATGCCGCCAAAGTATCCTTCGCCCCCGGTCGTCTTTTCCGTCTCCGTCCCTCCCGCACACTCTGTATGCGCCTCAACGCGGCCCGCGCCCCGGAAAATGAACTCGCCCCCGCCGCCCGCAACCTCGCCCGAGCACTCCAGGCCCCATAAACGGAGCCACAGTTCAAGTCTCTACGCTCTCATCCGCGTTTCTTATATCCATACATCCCCACCGACAATTTCCCTGAACCATTCACGTGAATGGTTCAGGGAAATTTCCTGAGTCATTCACGTGAACGACTCAGAGATCGCGCTGAAGACGCGCGCGCAGTCTATTGGAAGTGGTGTTGGAAGCCTGCAGCGACTGCGGCACTATCCAGTAGTGGGGAGTGCCAGATTGTTCTACGGAGGGGAGAAGTCGCGAAGCGTCCCCACCGTGACCGACAAGCGATTACGGCTTTTCCACCAAAAGAATCTCGATGCGGCGATTTTTAGCGCGGTTTTCGGGGGTGTCGTTGGGCGCGATGGGGCGGTGTTCGCCGTGGGCCACGGCGGTCAAACGTGCGGGATCGATCCCACTCCGTGCTTCGAGAAATCGGAGTGCGGTGGTGGCGCGGGCGGCGGAGAGTTCCCAATTTGACTTGAAATACATCGCCCCCGGATTGATGGGCAGATTGTCGGAATGGCCTTCAATCCGGATGTGGGTGCCGGGTTCGGCGGCCAGGGTTTCGGCCAGCTTGGTCAGCACCTCACGTCCCTCCGGCAGAAGCTGGGCTGTGCCCAGGGGGAAGAGCACGCGCTCGGCGACTTCCACCTTGATGCCGTCGCCGGTGTCGGTGACTTTCACATCGCGACTCTCCAGTGATTCTTTGAGGCGGGATTCGAGGCCTTTGCGGGCCTCGGCCATTTCCGCCAGTTTGGTCTCCAGTTCCCGGCTTTTGCCGCGCAGCTCGTCCAACTCACGCAACAGCGCGGGGTCGGGTCCGGCCTCGGCTTTCGCGGCAACGAGCTGCACTTGGACCGACTTCAGTTCCTTGTCGGTCTTGCTCCAGAGATAGAAGAACACTCCCGCCAGACCGAGCAGCAGCAGAACCGCCAGAATCCATGCCGGATGGGTCTTGTTGTTTTGGGGAGGGGAGGTGGAAGGGCTGGCGGAGGTAGTCGATGAAGAGGGGGGAGGAGTGGGTTCGCTCATGGAATTTTTTTATGCAGGAACCGTGCTGAAAATTCCAGTCAAACTGGGGAAGTTCACGAAAAAGACACAAAGGGGTGTCGGCGCTGGATGCCAGGGCTACATCGGTTCGTCTGTGGCGGGGATGAGTTGGGTTTTGATGAAGAGC
>CAZTYG010000050.1:656-10304 GCA_964617445.1 uncultured Blastochloridaceae bacterium | reverse complement strand
CGGTGTTGCCGTTGAACATGGACGGCGGTGCGGCCAGCAAGTCCAACACAAGGTGATCCGGCGGCCCCACAGTATCGGAGGATGTCAGGTTGAGTTGCTGGGTGGGATTGAGGTAGGGAGCCGTTGTGGGTGTGTAATTGATAAGACCCTTCGAGTAAAAACTGTAGTTGCGATCCCTTGGGAAATTGGTTGCATACCCAAAATTTCCTCCGTCCTGGCCTGCCTCATTTCTCGCCGCCCCAGAGAGGGCCATGTATTGATCCTGCGGAATGGCGTTGGCATTGGCACTCCCCAGCGTGTTGGTTCCGGCCATGAATGAACCCGTACCGGTCGACGTTTCCCAAGCACTCGCTTTGGGCCCCTCCCGCACATCCGCCAACTCGATCGTCGTGACCGGCAGTTCCACCACGGTACCGGCGCTGCCGCTCAATGGAGGAACGGTAAATCTAAGGTCGGGCAGATTAATGCGGTCGCCCGCACCGGGTGCGGTGGGGTGGACGCCCGGCAGTGCTGGAATCAGTTGAAAAACATTCCAGCCGGTGCCGACATGAACCACGGAAAGTTGCAAGGTCGCGCCATTGATTTCAATTTCGTCCCCCGGAGCATAAGTTGCATCAGTGAGGAAATAGCGGGTATTATTCCGGTCAATTGCGTTATCCGGATTCAAGGTGGTATTCGGCGGGTTTCTCACGTCCAGTCTGGTTTGATGAACATGAAAACCAGCCGGTAGCATGCCTGTTGTTGAGGTATCCTCGGCTCCGCTGGCATTAAATCGGGTGATTCCTTTGGGTGACATGCTACGTTCATCCATATAATGTTGCACCAGACGTGTTGCATTACTGACCGTCGGCAAATCACCCTGACGGACGTTGATGTCTGTCTCTGTCACGGTTTGGATATGTGTGCCGGTAATCGGAATCGTGATTCGCGACGGTACCAGGCCTAAATTGCCCATATTCATGCGATATGAAGCGCTGCTTCTTGTATACGCTCTGTAGTTGAACGGAAGATGCATTTCAACCACCAAGCCAAGTCCAAGCCGGTATCCCGTGGCTCCTTCAGCCAAGATGGCCTTGATGCCGATTTCGCTGACAAAAGGCATCCGTCCCGCAGAAAGGTAGCGATTTCCGGTTCCACCGGGCAGAATACTGGGCAACGCCCGCTCATAAATATCCGGTTCACTCGCCACGCCAGCCAGCGCGTTGATCATGTCATGTATACCACCGTTATCAACATTGAGGGAATCCCCCTGGCGGGAGGTCGTGCCAAGAATGCTGAAAATATTCCAAGCCACCTGTTCGGCGACGACTTCGGGACTCAACCCGTTGCCGCACTGAGCAGCCCATTTTGCCGCCAAACTCTGGCCTTCATAGCCCGGCCAATCGTCGCGCAGGAACGCCTGGGCCAGGCTCCGCAAGGCCGCCAAGACGTAGGCGGCTTCCCGGAATGTGCCGCCGCCTGAACCCGCCGTAATATCTCCCCTGCTGCCCGGGAATGTTGCGGGCAGGATATTGGGGTTGTCCAAGTCATGATACCAGGTGGAACCTGGATTGGAGACGCCACGATTCAGCAGCCAAACCAAGCGATGGGTGCCGAAAGGGGTGTATTCTGCGGAATTCGCCCAGACGCTGGTATTGAATTTGTTCGCTTCATAGAAGCTGCGGCCAGCGGCTGCATTGGGAAAAAAGCGGCTGATATCCCGCGGATGGGCCATGTTTCTGGCTTGCGCAAGGTGTGAACCCAATACGGTGGTAGGCAGACCGTCCAAAGCTCTGAGATCGGCCACCCTTGCGTAACCCGGTGAGATTCCGAAACTCCATGATGAACTGGCAAAGACGTTGTTGGGGATGGCCCTCACATGTGTGCCGTGGGACCCACCCTCGGCCAGGTTGTGTCGGCTTGTTCCTGTCCATTGCATGGCGGTCCGAACGTTGACTTTGGTCGTCTCTGCGTCCACCCAGAATGCGTAGCGGCTGACCACCGGGTTGTCGTCCGTTCCTGCGGGTCGGGAGGGATCCTCTCCGATATTGATCCAGGCAACTTCCATGGGGGCACCCGACGGATTGATGGGATAGGTGCCGTCGAAACGCCTGCGGTTCAGGTTGACGCCGTTGGCCGGAGGCGTCTCCGGGTTGGCGTCATCGTCATGACTGTAGAGGGGGATGTGACGCACGGGTCCAAGGGCTTCCTTAACGGAAAGCCGACCGGGAGCCACCCACCAATTCGTGGCGCTGGAGGGAGCCGCCTCGTCCGGATTGGGAATATTACTGGCCAGCAGGGCCTGTACGTGATTCACCGCGGAATGGGCGGCCAGAACCGCCCGGTCGGATTGTGCGTAGCTCGACGCCACCCCGCGTTCCAGGCGCATGGTGGTCACGAACCCCACCACCAGGATGGTAATCAAGGCGATGAAAATGATGGTGAAGATGAGGGCAAAACCCTTTTGTCTGGGATAAATGTTCATCGGCTTCCCCGGATGGTAACCCTCTTGCTGATCACCGCAAAATTGGGGGTCAGGGCAATGAGTTGTTGTTGGTAGTTGGTGATCGACGTCCAAAAATCCTGATCTTCATTGGTGGCGGGCAGTGTGAAAGGAGGGATGCTTGACATGCCGCCCAAACGGCTGACGGTCTGGCTGTCGATCATGATCAGAACCAGTTCCACTTGATGGGGTGGAGTATCGGCCAGCGGCAACCATCCGGTGCTCATGGCCCGTGCCCGGTTGATGCCGTCGGAGTAATCGGGGGCTGCCACCGGGATCACACTGGACGGAGTGCCCAGTGGCACCCCGTCCGCGCCCAACGACCGGACCAGAAAAGCCAGGATATTGTTGGCCAGGGGGGCCGTAACAGAGGGATCTGTGAAGGCATCAGGCGCGTTCGTAACCGTATTGAGCCAGCTCACAGGCCGGAGTTGTTGGTTCAGGCGGTCGGTCCGGGCCGCCTGGTTGGTCGTGCCATAGATCGTCAGACTGGAGGCCAGCATCTCGCGGTAGTCGCCACCTTCATATTGATCAGGATTGATCGCAAGACGGCGAAGGACATGGTCGGAATCCACATAATACGCGATGGTGCTGAGCGATTCCCCGGATGTGAACTGGGCACCGGGGGCAAAGAATGCCAGTCGATCCATGGGCTGGCCAGTAGGGTCCAGGAGAAGGTTGGCAGTTGAAGGTAACGGAGGATTGATCACCATCGGATAGGCGGCGTAGGAATTCAAGTCGTTGCCATGCTGGGTTGTTTCCAGCTTGCTGCCGGGCATGGTCGTGGCCACGGAAACCTCGCGGGCAATAATCTCCAGAATGGCGCGTCCGGACTGGTAAACTTCCACCCGCCGGTTTCCCTGGTTCCAGACTTTCATCACGCCGTCGGTCAGGGTCAGGAGCAGGATTGAAATAAGCGAAAGGATGGCCATCGCGATGATGAGTTCGACCAGGGAGAATGCATGGGGCTTGCGTACGGGTGCGCCGGAAGGACTGCTGTGGCTGAAAGCAGGGGGCTTCATGGCAGATTGATCCCCCTGGCCAGAATAAACACAAAGTGATCCTCATTCCGGATGGGCCCGGCCGGGCTGCCCGTCAAATCCACCGGCCACCCCAGCCTTAGTCGCACGGTACGAATGGCATCGGGATCAATGTGACGATAGGTTTGATCCAATGCGTCTGAGTCCGAAACTTGGATTTCGGCTCGTGCCACAAAGTAAACATCCATGCCCTCCGGAATCGTGGCAAGGGAGTCGCCCAGATAGATGCCGCTCCGGTCGAAGTACCGTTCGAAGTTGAGCGCAGTTGTATTGAAGGGGGAGGGATCCCCGGTCCGGATGGAGGTTTCGGATGAGAGGGACATGATGACCAGATCCTCGTAGATGGAGTGCGCGATTTGTGCCGCGACGGTTTCTTCATACGATTCCCTGGAGGCCTGGAGCCCGACTCCCAGCAGTAAAATCAAGGGGAGAATGGCGACCACCAGAATCGCGAGAGCCAGGGCGATTTCCACCAAACTGAACCCACCGCGCATACCTCTGCGTTTGCTGACGCGGATCGGAGAGGGGACAGGCATGGGAATCTCCTCAAGGTCTATGGTGTTGGACCCTGCCGGTCAATCCGTCTGTGGAAACTTCCGCCCAATTGACGGCGGTGAAATCAGCGCCTTGGGCGCCTGTGTAACGGACGACGCTGTCTTCCAGGTAGCCGTTGACCAATCTCATGCGGACGGCCAGCAGCGGTGATGAAAGTCCGTCAAAGTTGACGGCTCCGTGGCTGTTGAAACGAACGAATCGCACCGCCATGGTATTACCTCTTGACTCAACTTCGGCTTCGTTGGGCAATGCGGAAGAGTCAAAATAATACTCACCGGTGGTGCTGGATTCCGGAGTGGGATCGATGATGATTCCATCGGGCAGGGCCTGCCATGGGCTTAATTGCTGCCAATCACCGCCCAGATCGGCATTGCGGAACCAAACCGAGACAGTCCGGTATTCCTGGTCGGGGAATCTCGGGTCCGCAGATACAGATACAAACAGGGCAGCCTGGGTGTTGTGGCTGATGGCATAGGCCCGTGCTTGATTCATCAGCCCGGAAACCATATTGCTCGCATTCACCAGTTGGTAGGACGACCCCGGCGATCTCAGGGAGTTTGCGCCGATGGAGAAAATGATGGCGATGACGCTCATCACGACGATAAGCTCCATCAACGAGAACCCGCTGCGCCGGAGTCTGCCCAGGGGATGATGATCCCGGGTTTGACGGCGCGCATGCGCATGGAATGAGGCTGAATGGAACATCGTGCGGTATGTATTCATGGCGTTGTTACTGTGTTTACAATATAAAGGAGGGATTGCCATCAGTGCAACGCATATTCGATATGACACGTAATGATGCGAATACGCAGACAGGATTGCGTGTCCGCGGGGGACGGGAGGGATTTGCGACCCAAAGGGGCAAACGATTCGGCCCATGGCAACGCTCCGGGGGAGGGTGGCAGGTATTTGTCATGACAAACGCCCTGCCGATCAGATTCCGAGAAAAATGATTCTGCCTACTCCAAGGAAAAGCGGGATGCCGCGGCAGGCAGAACGAAGCAGATAGCATTTTGCAAACTACGAATCACGCGAATATGCGCGAATGAAAACACAAAGGATCCCATTCGCGTAAATCCGCGTCATTCGTAGTTCAAATAACGATCCCACGTTGCTTGGCGTCTAGAATATTACGTGTCCTAGTGAACCTACCTTGCACTCCTGAACGGCGCGTTCCACTATGGATAGTCACAGTTCTCGCAAACGTACCAACCGAAGCCCCCCACCGTTACCCCATGAAATTGTTCCCCCACCTGATTCTATTCGCCATCCTTTTGACCGGCGCCGCCCCTCTTCACGCCGAGGAACCGGTGTACCGGGAAACGTTCAACCACGGCAAGACGGTCAAGGACGTCGGCTGGTCCCTTCATATCAATGCGGACGCCCAGGACCAGAGTGATCGCAGTTCGATCGCCCTGTCCCCCGGCGCACCGACGGACCTGCCGCCGATCCATGCGGATGCACCTGAAGACGAACTGCGCCGAGGCTTGATTTACATCCAGGCGGGTGACTCGTTTCTCCTCCACACCGGTGAGGCAAGGGCCGAAGGTGTGCGGCGCATCGCCTTTTACAGGGCACTCGGGAATCTGGAGGACAAAGTCCGGGTCGCAATCCGCCAAGGGGACAAATGGTATGTCTCGGACCAAAGCTTCGGCCACGAAACGCTTTCGGAGAAGCCCAGTCTCGAATCCGACGCCAAACAGGTCGTGCTCGACTTCGCCGACCGATTGCATCTGACCCTTGAGGTGCGTGTCCGGCAACTGATGGGACAATACAACCAAGGCCCCTATCAGGCCCCCGAAGCGAGCCAAGCCGAGCGTTGGGCGAAGATGTCGCAGGCGCTTCAAACTCGCGGCCCGCGCAAGAATGTCCAGCCCTGGCAGCCGAAAGCCGATTTCACGGCCAAAGGGACGGTCTATTATGTTCATCCCGACCTTGGCAATGGCCAGAACGATGGGAAGAGCGCTCCGCAGGCCTTCGCAACCGTGAAACACGCGCTCGCGCAACTGAAAGCCGGTGATGCGCTCTTGGTGGGCCCGGGGACTTACTACTTCAATGAGATCAGTTTGAGCGAAATGGCGGGGACCGCCGAGGCGCCGATTTACATCAGGGCCGAGCCTAGAGGTGAGGCCATCTTCTCACAAGCCTGGCCCGATGCCGCCGAGGGGTTGGTTGAATGGGTCTCCGAGGGCGACGGCCTTTACTCGGCACCCTATCCCACGCGCTCGGACGGCGAAGACAACCGCGTTTTCGGCGGTTTCCGCGAAGAAGACGGCACACCCTGGTTTCTCTTTGGCTATCACAACGTGAAAGACCTATTGGCCGATACGGTTCCGATTCAAAACTGGGACCGGTTTACAGCTACCAGGCAGATGCCGAAGCCGGAATACGGTTTTGCCCTTGATGGCGGGCGGGCCTGGGTCAAGTTGCCCGGCGGCAAGGATCCCAACGGCCGTAGCGTGATGATTGCCAGCCGCACCCTGGCCGGGCAGATGATCATGCTGGAGCGTTCCCCCCACGTGATCTGGGATGGTCTCGTCTTTCAGGGAGCCGGCGTCCGGGCTCTGCGGTCGGACCGCCAAAGCCCGCACCAAACCTTCCGGAACATCGTGGTCGAATGGAGCCGCAACGGCGTACAACCGGATTCCCATTCGGTCATTGAATGGTGTGAATTCACCCATCCCGGCTATAAGCGGTTCGCCGATGAACTCGAAAAGCTGGTCGCCGATGCAGGGCATCGCTCGGTCAATCCGATGTTTGGTTTCGTCAAGCGCTACCATAACGCTCTGACTGAAGGTCATCTGGTGGCCCGGCCCTGGACCGGAGATCGTTACGACCCGCCGAGTGATAACATACTGCGCCATTGCCTTTTCTACGAGACTTTCGACGGCTGGAACATGGGTTGGCAGAACTCGCGCAGCTATGGAAGTGTCTACTACCTTCAGTATGACAATGCGGTCGAGCTGGATGCCGGATCGACGCCGGTTCGCAATATCCACTTCCATGACAACCTGATCCTTGGCGGACATCACGGTGCGGTCTCACAATACACCCCGGTTGAAAGAACTCCGGAGCACGTGATCGAACCGCTCGGGCCACAGTACATCTACCGCAACGTGATTGTCGGCTACCACAACCATTCGTGGCGCCCTTGGACGGTCAGCAAGTTCTGGACGCCGATGGCTAAAGATATGCTATGGGCGCACAACCTGATCTGGATGAAAAGCGGCGGATTGCTTTGGAAAAAGGGAATTGATGCCGAAGCCCGCGCAAGCCATGAAGCCATGAGTTGGCTCAATAACGTGATCATTTTTGAGGAGGGCATCACCCATCAAAAGGAGCCCGAACGTCATCAAGCCGATGGCAATGCCCTCGTCTCTCCGGAACCGCGTCCCAGCCTTCAGGGGGAACACGGGCTCCACTTTACCGCCATCGCCGATTTGAAACTGGAGGACATGGCAGCTCTGAACTTTCTGCCCCTGGCAGGCAGCCCCTTGGTGGGCGCAGCCGTGCCGATGAATGGATTCAAAGACTATGTCTCCAGCACGATCGGTCCTTTCCAACCCGGAGAAAAAATCGGGCCCGACTGGCCCCGGCCCCGCCACCGTGTGTTCAATGTCAGCCTTTCCCAGGCATTGACCGGAAGCGAAGCCGCACCGCAACTCCAATCCATCGAGGTCGTGCGATGACCCACACGATCCCATGCCTCGCCTTCGCTGTCGGCATCGCAGTTTTACACTGTGGGGAAGCTGGAGCCGCGCCCATCACCTGGACCACGGGACCCACCCCGGTCACCAAGGCCACCGATATGGATATGAAGTGGGAGGTCGTCCACGCCGGAAGTTGGGGAACCGAAGAAGATGTCGCGGTCAAGGCGGGGACGAAGAATGTGGTCTTCGAACCGCGTGGAGTCAAAGTCAGCGGAGGTTTGGTCGGGCTTACGGCCCGGGGAGCGGCGACGGCGGAGGGAGTGTATGCCGGGGATACCGGGGATGCCAGTTTCAATGCCATCCTGACCAGCCAGGCTTTCAATAACAAGGATTCAAGCATTTTGACCTTCAATAACCTGACTCCGGGTCTGACCTACCAGGTGCAGTTGTTTGTGTCCGACGAGCGCGCCAAATTTGCCGGTCGCAAGCAGTTGTGGAGCGATGGGGAAACCGTGGGAGAAGGGAATGAAACGGACGCATTCACCCACGGTCCTGCTTCTTTCGTGATCGGACGCTTCACCGCTGACAGGGCCTCGCAGTCGATCTACGGCCATGGGATCGACCAGAGTTCCACGGCACTCAACGCCTACATCCTGAGCGTCGAAGACAAGAACCTGAAAGTTTCCGACATGTTCAAAAAATTCTATGTCTGCCCTAAAAACGGCGATGATGCCGCTGTTGGGACCGCCCGCGACAAGCCGTTGCGCACAATCGAGGCGGCGCTCAAGCTGGTTCAGGGCGGGGAGTCGGTTATCCTCCTGCCCGGCACGTTTTATATCGATACCCTGACCATCTCGAAGATCACCGGTGCCACCCGGGAGACCCGCGTGACCCTCCGCGCCGAGAAGCGCGGTGAAACCACCCTCAGCCAGGCCTGGCCGGAGGCGGCCAAAGGAGAACTCAAATGGCAGCACGAGGGCGACGACATCTACAGTGCGCCGCAGCGGACGGTCGATGGCCACCTGGTTTTCTCGCCAATCGGGGGATTCAAAGACTTCATTCTTCCGGGTTTCCGCTCGCGGAATGAGTTGGAGAATTCAGAATGCGATTACAACAAGAAACATTCTGCCAGCCGGGCAGGCACGACCTTCAAGACGCCCGGTTACGGCTTCGCTCACGAGGACGGGCGCATCTATCTGCGGCTGCCCGACCGCTCCGATCCGAACGGCCAGCGTGTCGTAATCGGCTTCGGCCAAACGAACAAAAATAAAGAACTCGGCGAAAGATCGCTGCTGCGCATTGAGCATGTTCCCGGCATGGTCATCGATGGGCTTCGCATTGAAGGGGCCTTCATTGGCATTTGGCTCGAATCCTCGGGCGGTGGCGGAAACAACATCGTGCGGAACTGCCTCTTCGAGTGGACCCAGCGCGGCATCAACAACCGCAGTTCGTCCTCGATTTACGAATGGAACGAGTATTCATACACCGGACTCCGCCGTTGGATGGATGAAGTGCGCGGTCTCAACAACCGGTTCTTAACTCCCGAGATATTTTCTGTGGGCTATGAGCCGATTTGGATGTTTGGCATGTTCATCTACGGCGACAGGGCGGAAGCGCAGATCCGCTACAACTATATCCACCAGGCGTGGGACGGCATGCATTTCGGCAACATGAACGACAGCCGGATTCACCACAATATTCTCGAGGACTGCATCGATAACGCCGTCGAGATCGAAGCCGGAAGGCCAGCAAATCGCACCGGACACAATATTCACTTCCACAACAATTTGATCCTGGGGCTCGCCAACGGCGCGATCTCTCAGACGAAGAGCGGCCCGATTGTGGGACCTCATTACATCTACCGCAACGTGATGGTGGGCTACGCCGACCCCGGCTGGGACAGTTGGGTGATCGCCAAGTC
>CAZTYG010000050.1:0-646 GCA_964617445.1 uncultured Blastochloridaceae bacterium | reverse complement strand
CTCATCTATCACCACAATCTCATTTGGATGAAAAAGCTCACCAGTCTCTATTGGGGGCCTAACGAATGGAAAAACAACGAGTTCACCCGGAGTATGGATTGGCGCAATAATGTCATGATCTTTGACGAGTTGCGCCAGGAGGACGTCATGTTTCCCGTCCACCACAATGTCATCGCCGGTCCGGTCGGCGAGAAGAAGCCGTTCCAGGGACCCGGAGGATTTTATGTCGAAAGCATCGAGCAACTCGGATTCCGTGATCCGGAGAATTTCGACTTTACTCTGGTTGAAGGCAGCCCGCTGATCGACGCCGGACAGCCCATCCCCGACGATTTTCTGGACCACGTCAAATCCCTCGAGGCCAGAAAGGGCTTCAAGGCGGCTCTTTACGGTTATGATGTGGAGACGATCCGGGAAAAGAGCGTGGAAGGCCGCGAGCAGTTTATGGCCGATATTCAGCGCCACACCACCGGCAAAGCACCCGACATCGGCCCGTTCGAGTTCGGTCAGGAGATGGGGGCGGATTGGCCGCGTCCGCGCCGCACCGTCTTCAACACCGCCCCCATCGGCGAGGAGCCGGTGCTGGAAGAATTCAAGCGCAAATAAACCCATGAATCCACACACAAAACCAAGCCCCACCGGAGCGGCA
>CAZTYG010000049.1:1632-10322 GCA_964617445.1 uncultured Blastochloridaceae bacterium | reverse complement strand
TGGCAGAGGGCGGGAAAGCCCATGCTACACGCCAGAGGAACTCGAAATATCCATCTCCAGCGCCCGGTTCACGACCTCCAACAACTGTTTTTTGGAATACGGCTTGGCCAGGGTGTTCATCACGCCGAGACGGCCTGCCATCCGGAGATAATCGGCCGCGTCGATGCGTCCCCCGCCGGACATGGCGATGATGGGGAGGCCGGGTTTGTCCCGTTGCAATTCCATGATCAACTCGATCCCCTCTTTGCCCGGCATGATGATGTCAGTGATCACCAGGTCGAACAATTGCTCCGATATGGAATGCGTGGCTTTGTTGCCATCGGCGGCCACCCATACCTCATGCCCCTCCGCAGCCAGGATTTTGCGGGTCAATTCCAGCAGGTCGCTGTTGTCATCGACCACCAAGATGTTTGCCATAGTCGGATATCCTCTCAAAAACAGGGTCTTTTGCCAAGCGGGGACAAGCTCATTCGGTTTTGACCGAGGAACCAGGGCAACAAAAAACCCCGGGGAGTAAATCCCCGGGGTTTTAAGTAATACGCTGTAAGCGTGGTTACACCTTAGAAGGTGTAAACAGCCTGCAGGGCAACGGTGTGAGCCGAATCGGAAGTGCTGCCAACACCGGCGAAGCCACCCAAGGGGGCCGCAGTGGTGTCATTTCCGAAGTCAACACGGTATTCCGCACGGAGCAGCAGGTTTTCGAGCAGGTCGAAACCAGCAGTGAGGGTCCAGCTCCAGAGGTCTTCGTTGGTGCCGTCACCGAGGGCGCCAAATTTGCCGCCGCTGTCATCGGTGTGGATGTAATCCGCACGAGCAGCCAAGCTGAAGATATCAGTAAACTGATACTTCGCGTAGAGGGCGGCACCCCACCAGGTGTTGGAGCCACGGTCGCCAGGGGTGAAGATACCAAATTGCTCACCGGCGGTGCCGATGCTGGCGTTGAACGCGAGCAGCAGCTTGTCGTTGGCGAATTTGGGAACCCAGTTACCCCAGGTGTCGTAGATGAACACGTCGTGGGAGGTTTCGGAAATACCACCCAGAACCGGAGCTCCGGAGTTGTAGAAACCACCGTCGTTGAAACCGGCGTAGATGGAGTGGAACCAGTTGGCATTGCCACCAGGAGCGGTGAAGTTCACTTTGGCCATGACTCCGTAGCCGTCTTCCGCACCGAGGCCAGTATTGGCTGTGCCGAAGTTGGTGTCGGAGTTGAAGCCGTTGACCAGAGCGATACCGCCGTCAACGATGTCGTTGAACGCGTATTCCGCCGAGACACCGAGGTGCCACAGGGGGATCATGTTCTGGAACAGGTTGCCGTAGGTGATGTTCAGGTTGGAGGGGCGCTCCATGACTTCGTAACCGAGCCAGGTGACGAATTTACCAGCTTTGATGTCCACGCCGTTGCCGAGGGGCGCACGGAGTTGGATGTAGGCCTGCTGGACGAGCAGATCGTCCGAGGAGCCAACGCCAGTACCGACCACGGTGTTGCCGAAGGTGCCGTTCTGGCCACCGAGGCCGACAGCGTCTTCGCCAAACATGAGGTCCACGCGGAAGCCCGCTTGGAATTCATTGGCGTCGGTGAGGGGTTTTTCCAGGGCCAACTTCACTGCGTTCAGATTGAAGTCACCTTTGGGGAGACCATCCGAAGGGAAGCGGTTTGCCACACGGCTGCCGCCACCGATGAAGTTATAGGTGTAGCCGACATCCACATAGCCGCTGAGGACCACGCCGGATTTGGCGGTTTCGACGAAGTTCACTTCGTCCACGTATTTCGAGAGGTCTTTCGCGGTGGGAGCCGGGGCACCAATGTCCGCAATAGCGGGGGTGGCGCACAGGGCCGCGGCGAAAAGACCAGCGATCCATTTATTCATTTTTGTTATTCCTCCTAGTTGTTTTGGGTTGTGAAGCACTCTTTTGAGTAGCCTTCCTGCTCCTATCAGCATGAGTGATGCCAACAAGCACAGATGACCCGTTGGAATATGATTTAGCCCCTCATCGATTTCGGTCAACAGGAAAATTCGGGCTTATGCCCATGTTCCTGTCGCCCCCCCCGGTGTCGGAAATTGGCCATTTCCCTGAAGAAAAATAAAAAAATGCATTTTTTTGAACAAACTTTGAACGAATCGGCCCGGTGTAGGTCTAAAGTTTAGAATTCGTTTTTGTGTTTCCTCCTATCAAGAGGCCCCGGCTGTGAGTGCAGTTCGGGGCCTTTTGTTTTAGTCTTTCAGGCTGACTTCGCTTCCATTCGTGGTTATTTTCGCGCCATGATCTTCTTGCGCATGCTCCTGTTGCTCGTTTGTGGTTGCTTGCTGATCCCGGTTTCTTGCGTGGCTCCCTATCAAGGGGAGGGCTTGGCTCTGCGGGAGACCACCGAGGAAGCTCCTGCGGGTTCCGGCATCCCGGAGGGCTATGTCAAATTTATCTGCCAGCCCAACGGCTGGGGTGCCACCCCAGATGAGGCGATCCGCGATTTGCGGGAGCGATTGTTCCCATGGTATGAGCGTAATTATGGCGACCGTCCCGGATTTTCCATCGACCGGGATTGGTATGCGTTGGTGGAAGTGACCCCCGGACGGATGTGGCAGGCCGACGGTCGGTTGTGGTGGTATGCCCAGCCCGCCGTCCGTCCCGCTCCCCGACCCAGTGTGGGTCCCGACCGCAGTGGCCGCTGAGCATGCGTTGTAACGGGCGGGGAATTTTACAGGAAGCGCTGTTTCTGTGTTCCTACGACGCTGGAATCGCTGAGAACGGGGGTCAATTCGATGTCAGTGCGGGCTGTTTCTGGGTGCGGGACTTGCCTTTGGGGGGCGGCAGGAATCCGGCTTCGATCATGCGTTGGAAATAGAATTCCAGCCGGCGACGGGCGTGAGCGTCCGGCGCCGGGCCGACGGCCAAATAGGTCTCCGCACGCGAGCGATCAAGCCGGGGCAGGGAACGGACTTGGAGAAGTTTGTCGATGTGTTCCCGACCGAAGACAAAATACGGTGTGAGGGCGTGGATTTTGTTGATGACACGCAGGGCCTTGATCCACGGGCCGTAGTTGAGGCGGCGAAAGCGGTAGCCGAGGGACTCGGCGACGTCGAAGAAGTCGTCGATGCAGACCGGCTCCCCGGACGTGAGGTGGTAGGTGCCGGTGGTGTCGCCGGCAAGGATAGCACGAGCCATGACCGGGGCGACGAAATCCACCGGGGTGAGATGGATGTTCTGGTCGTTGCGCGGGGCAAGACCGTGTTCGAGGCAGGCGTGAACGATGCGCCAAACGATGTTGGGACTGCCGGTGAGGCCGTGAACGGCGTCGCCGGTGAGTGGAGCGAGGCGAAATGCCGAGGCACGCAGGCCCTGTCCGGCGGCGGCTTCGATCAAATCCTCGCAGACCGCCTTGGTTTGCCCGTAGCCGTTGATCAGAGACTCCAACGGGTCGTGCGGAGTGGATTCGCGACAGGTCTGGTTTTCCGCGCCATCGCCGGAGTTGAAGATGGCGAAGCTGGAGGGAAAGTGGAGGGTCTTGGGCGCGCCGGTGGCGGCGAGGTGGAGGATGTTGCAGACGGCGAGCACGTTGTCGTCGCGCAGTTGGCGATAACTGGAGACGTGGTTGACGGTGGCGGCGAGATGAACGATGGCGTCGCATGCGGCGGCCTCGCGAAAGGCCGCTGCGGGCAGTCCGAGGCCGGGAAGGGAGGCGTCACCGGCCAGAGCACGAATGCGGGTGGCGTGCTGGCGGATACGTCCACCGAGGTCGAAGCGTTCGAAATTTTCCATAACGCGTTGCAGGGCGGCGTTGTCGTCGGCGGCGCGGACCAGGCAGAGAAGCCTGGGTGGTCCTTGTTCGAGAAGTTCGGCGGCGAGATGGGCACCGAGAAAGCCGGTGGCACCGGTGAGGAGAACGGCACGGGGGGGCACGGCGGGGGCCCCGGACTTCCATGGCAGACGGCTGGTCCATGCCAACAAAGCATCGCGGTCGGCGGCGGCGGTGGTGTCCTCGGCAAACGCGGGCAGCGGTGGATAATCGTCGGGAACGGTGGCGGGCACCACCGGGATCGCCGGGGTGGCGGCAGGGGTCGCGCCGTGGGCGGAGGGCATGACGGTTTTTTCTCCGGTGACCAATTCGACCAGAAAGGCCGAAAGGCGCGGGATGGTGGGTGCGTCCATCATGTTGGTGGTGGGCACCGAGACGCCCAGCTTGCCTTCGATGGAGCTGAGCAGTTCGACCCCCATCAAGGAGTCCAGCCCCTGTTGGTTGAGGGGGACGGTGCGGGAGATGCGTTTGGGCGGCACCCGCAGGACGCGGGCGACCTGCTCGACGAGGAAATTTTCGACGATGGCGAGGCGGTCTTCGGGGGCGGCGTTGAGGATTTCCTGGCGGATGCGCTGGGATTGCTCGTCACCACCGTCGTCCCCCGCACCATCCATGAGGTGGGCGAAACGTCCAAGCTGGGCGCTGGGTCCGGCGGTGCGGGCCCAGACGGAGAACTGGACGTTGGAGAGGGCGAGGCGGGTGGCGTCGTTGACCAGGGCCAGGCCGAAGGCCTCGAAAGCCTCGGCATTGGTGAGGCCGGGGCAGCCGAGGCGGTCGAGGTGGGCGGCGAGGTCCTTGGTGCGGGCGACCTGGCCGGTTTCACGGATGCGGTCCCAGTTGATGACGGTGGCGGGCAGGCCGTTGCGGCGGCGGGCCAGGGCAAGAGAGTCAAGAAAGAGGTTGGCGGCGACGTAGTTGGACTGGCCGGGGTTGGCAATGACGGTGCTGATGGAGGAGTAGAGGACGAACCAGCGCACCGGGTCGTTGTGGCCGGTGGTGTCCTGGTGAAGATTCCAGGCGCCCAGCGTTTTGGGCAGCACGCATTGGTCGTATTTTTCCGGCGTCATTTTGAGCGCCATTTCGTCGGCATAGACGACAGCGGCGTGAAAGACTCCGGTCAGCGGCGGGCCGGACTTGCGGATGGAGCGCAGCAGGGCGCTGGTGGCGGAGGGATCGGTGATGTCCACCGCTTCGAGGCGAACGGTGACACCTTGTTCCTTGAACGCGGCCAGGGCGGCTTTGGTTTCTTCATCGCCTTTACCGGTGCGGCTGACGAGGACCAAGTGGCGGGCGCCGTGGTCGGCCAGCCAGCGGGCGGTGGCCAGGCCGAACCCGCGAACGCCACCGGTGACCAAGAAGGTGCCGTCGGCGGGAAATTCCGGCGGGGTATCGATGACTGGTGCAACGGCGGTGGTGCGTTCGTTGTGGAGGCTGAGGATGATTTTTCCGACGTGGCGGCCCTGGGCCATGAAATGGAAGGCGGAGGCGGGACGGGCGAAAGAAAAGGTGCGGTAGGGCAGCGGGCGGAAAGTGCCGTCATGCAGCAGACGGGTAACCCGCTCGATGGTGGGCGGCAGGCCTTCGGGGGAGATCATGCGGGCGAGATCGACCGAGTTGAACTGCAGGCAGTTTTTGAAGGGCCGCAGGCCGAGTTTGGAATTGGAGTAGATGTCGCGCTTGCCGATCTCGATAAAACGCCCGCCGAACCGGAGACAGGAGAAGCTCTTGGGGATGGCCTCGCCGGCCAGCGAGTTGAGGACGATGTCAATGCCTTCGCCGCCGGTGTCGCGCATGATTTCTTCGGCGAATTCGAGGGATCGCGAGTCGTAGCAATGGGGAACGCCAAGGGCGGAGAGCAGGGAGCGCTTGGAGGAGCTGCCGGCGGTGGCGAACACTTCGGCTCCGGCCGCCATGGCCATTTGCACCGCAGCCATCCCGACGCCCCCGGCCGCAGAATGAATCAACACCCGTTCTCCGGGTTGAATGCGGGCGATGTCAAACAAGGCGTAGTGGGCGGTGAGTGAAGCGGTGAAGAGGGTGCAGCCCTCCTCGAAGCTGAGACGGTCGGGCAGCGGACAGACCAGTTGTTGGTCCAGCACCAGGCGCGAGGTGAAGGCACCGGCCCAAACGCCGGTGACACGGTCGCCGGGTTGAAAGCGGGTCACCCCGGCACCGATGCGGCGGATCACGCCGGAGAACTCGTCGCCGAGCAGGCGCACATCCGGGGCGTCGGATGGGTAGATGCGCAACGCTTTCATCACGTCGCGGAAATTGAGGCCTGTGGCACGGACTTCGATCTCGACCTGTCCATCAGCGGGGGCTGGCTCGTCGATGGCTTCCAAATGCAGGTGGTCGAGCACGCCGAATTGGCGGCTGGTGAGGCGGGCGGGGTGGTTGGAAAGCGGGGCGAATGGCGCGGGGCGCTGGCAGGAGGGTTCGGCGTAGCGGTAGCGAGGGACGAAACGGCAGGCGCCGCGATAGGCGATCTGATCCTCTTTCTCGCGGTGGCCGAACTCGCGGACCAGCCGGGCGATCTCCTCGTGGCTCCATGGGGCGTCCACGCAGCGCACGGTCATCTCACGGATTTCGGACTGCAGCACGCGGCCAACGCCGTGCAGCGGAGCTTGGACCGGGTCGGGAATGTCGGAGGGAAGCACCGCCAGCGCTCCGCGGGACAACAACCACAGTGGCGGCGGCGTGCCGGGGGCGGCCGCGCACAGTTCCCGCGCCAGAAGCAGCGGATGATGGCCGGTGAGCGGCAGGGACCGGGTCAGTTCGTCCGAGGGCATTTGAGGATCATGATCCAAATCCAACGCCCACGCATAGACCACGCCCCGCAGGGGTTGGCCGCCATCCGTCAACAGCGGTGTGAAGGAACCCCGGAAGTCGGCGGGAGTGACTTGTGTGGTGGTGTGGCCCTGCGCGTCGAGTTCTGTTGCGATTTGTGCGGCCACCCCGCCTCGGTCGGCCAACAACAGCCAGTGGCCGGGTTCCGCTGCGGCGGTCGTGACGGCTTCTCCATTCACCAGCTCCGCTGGAGCAGCGGGCAACGCGGCGTTTTGCGGCTGCTTGTTGAAAGCCTTGGCGCGGGTCTTTTCGGTTGCCGCCAGAGGTGCGACGCAGAACACCTCCATCGCGGGCACTTCCGCCGGGAGCGACGGGGTGGAACGAGTTCCAACATGGGACAGCGGGTGGGCGGTGGCGGGGGCGAAGACCATTTCCCAAAGGCGTGAAGGCCGGGCGACCCCGCCGTGGACCAACCAGCCGCCGGGGCGCAGCAGGCCGCGCAATGTTTCCAGCATCTCCGGCGGGGAATCGTCGAGCGAGGCGACGGCGAGAATGATGTCGAAATCAGCGGAGAATCCTTGGGCGGACGGGTCTTGTTTGGGGTCGAGCGGACGGCATTCGATTCCAGCGTGGGAGGCGGTATCGCGGGCGGCGGTCAGTGCGGACTCGTCGAGCACGGCGTGAACAATCCGGGCGGAGGGCAGGGCGTCCGGGAGGGCCGGCGGGTTGGCACCGTTGCCATTGTCGATGATGAGGACGTGTGGAAGGCGGCCTTCGGGGAATGCGGGGGCGGCGGCGGCGAGCAGTTCGTCCAGCGCCAGCCGCGCGGGGCGGAAGAGCATGGAGGTGGAGAAAAAGCGCGCGACAGCCGGGGCATGCCCCGGAGTGGCCGCCAGTTCCGCGCAAGTGCGCACGCCGGTGAGCAGGTCGGCGAGATTTTCCCCGGCCATTAACAGCAGTTCCAACTCCACTTGCGCACCGGGTATTTCTTCGATCCATTTACGAACCAGCGGGGCGGTGTCCATCGGTTCCAGCAGCCGTGTCGTTTTCCACGCGGAGGATTCCGCTTTCAGCAGGCCATCGGCAACCAGGAAAGCGAGCAGCCGCTCCAGCAGGGAGTGGCCGGCCGCAGCGATGCCGGCTTTGGCGAAGGCTACGGCAGTCCAGCGGGCACCTTGTTTACCGGGCAGGCCGAGCGCGAGCAGGGTGTTCATCGCGAAGGCGGCGGCCAGGGAGCGATCCAACGGGGCGAGTCGTTCCAGGCGCGCGGCCAGACCTGATTCTTGCAGGAATCCCTCCACGGTGGCGGCGACCATGGGGCCGATTTTTTCCGGGGAGGGCAGAAAGGCGGCGGGATCGGTGGGGTGAACGGGGGCGCCGGGCAGATCGTGCGGCTCCCAGGTTTCCTGGATGAAGCGGGCAGCGGGCGCGTTGCTGGACTGGGTTTCGAGTGATTGAATGGTGAAACCAAGGATGTCGGCCACCGGGTCGCCATCCGGCGTGGTGACCAACAAATCCGAGACCACCTTGGTCAGGGAGAACCGGGTGATACGGAGATGCACATGCAGCCGTCCGACGGCGGGCTGGTGGAGGCGCAGACGGTCGATGCCGACGGGGATCAGCGGCCCGAACACATCAGCCGCGCGGTCGCGGGGAAAGGCCACGGGCACCAACTGGAAGGCGGCGTCCATGAGCACGGGGTGGAAGCAGTAAGCAGCGCCTTTTTCCCGCAACGGTTCGGGAAGTTCGATGGCACCCCAAGCGGAACCGTCCTCGGCGCGGCGGATATCCGTGACCGCCTGGAACAGCGGACCGTGGTGCACATTGTAGTGGCGCAGCGCCAGATACAGCAGGTCGGTGGGAATGGGTTCCCGGCAATGTTCCGCGGTGTTAAAACGATCACCCGGCGCGATGGCCGAGGGGGTCGCGGCGCGCATGCCTCCGGCCACGTGCCGAATCCAGTTCTGCTGTTCGACGTCGGAGGACGAATTGATCTCAAAGGACGCGGTGCCGGGGTCGAAGGTGGTGCGAATGACCGGTGAGTCCCGGGTGTCGGGGAGCACCAGGGCGCGCTGGATTTCGACATCCTCCAGAACAATGGTTTTGCCCG
>CAZTYG010000049.1:0-1622 GCA_964617445.1 uncultured Blastochloridaceae bacterium | reverse complement strand
AATAACCGGAACCTGGAAAGATCAGCCGCCCGCCAATGACATGGTCGTTGAGATAGGGGAAGTGTTTACGGTCGGTCCAGAACTGCCATGTTGGTTGGTGGCCGTTGACTTGGATGTTGAGGAACGGGTGCGGTTGTGGCGTGAGAGTATGCTGCTTCCAAGCGGGGGTGAGAGTGTGAAAGGTCTGTCGGTCCCAGGGATAAAGCGGCAGCAGGGTGGCGTCGGGTGCTTCGGGAAGCAGTTTTCTCCAGTCGGGGGAAATGCCCGCGCAGTAGAGCATTCCGGCCGCCGTCGCAGTGGCTTCCCAATCGTCGGTTTCGCGCCGCAGGGTGGCGGGCACCAGCGGGTCGGGCACCGAGGCGGCCTGCAACGTTTGTGAAATCGCGTTGGCCAGCACCGGATGGCCGCCCATCTCCAAGAACACCGAATGACCGGCCTCCGCCATGGCGGTGACGGCCGGGGCGAACTGAACGGTACGGCGCACGTTTTGCCACCAGTAATCGGCATCAAACTGTGCGCCCTCCACCCGTGTCCCGGTCACTGTCGAATACACGGGCAGACGCGGCGGTCGGCATTTGAGTCCCTTGAGGCTCTTGAGCAGTTCGTCGCGGACCGGGTCCATTTGCGCGCTGTGAAAAGCGTATTCGACACGAACATAGCGGCAAAAAACGCCCTGTTGCTCGAAGCGGGGGGCGATCTCCGCCAGTGCCTCCGGCTCGCCGGAGATGGAGACCGAGGCGGGACCATTGACGGCCGCCAACGAGAGACGGTCGCCATAGGGCGCGATGGTTTCCAGCGCTTGTGCGGCGGTGATTCCGAGGGCCAGCATTTTGCCGCCGGGGGCCGCGCCCATGGTGCGTCCGCGGTGATAGATGACACGAATGGCGGAGGCGTGGTCCAGACAGCCGGAGACATGGGCGGCGGCGACCTCGCCGACGCTGTGGCCGATGACGGCGGCGGGTTGAAAGCCGAAGGACATCCACATTTCAGCCAGCGCGGCCTGCACGGCGAAAATCGCCGGCTGGGCGATCTCGGTGCGGTTGAGGCGCGATTTTTCGCCTTCGCGGCGGAGTTCGTCCACCAACGAAAAGCCGCCGAGCTTGCGAATGAATTCGTGGGATTTTTCGATGTGTTCGCGAAAGACGGGGGACTGCTTGAAGAGCGTGCGGCCCATGCCGGCGAACTGGCAGCCCTGGCCGCTGAAGACATACACCAGGCCGGAGTGGGAGGGTAACAACGCGCCGGTCTGCACGGAGGAATGCGCCTCGCCGACGGCCAGCGCCGCCAAGGCCTCCTGTAGTCCGGCGGCGTTTGTGGCGCGCAGAAAGGCGCGCTGTCGGTGATGGACACGGCACAATGCGGCGGCTGAGCAGGCGGACGCGGCGCGGGAGGGGTCGGCGGCGATGCGTTGTTCCAACGCGGCGGCCAATTTTTCAAGCGATGCGGGCGATTGGGCCGAGAGCGGCAGCAGTAGCCCGGGAAGTGGCGGGGCCGCCCGTCCAGTGCGCGCCGGACGGCGTGCCGTGGCCCGCTTCGAGGTCGGTAGCGGCGGGCTTTCCAGCAGGGCGTGGGCGTTGGAGCCGCCGAAACCGAAAGAGTTGACGGCGGCGTAGAGAGTCTCC
>CAZTYG010000048.1:0-10344 GCA_964617445.1 uncultured Blastochloridaceae bacterium | reverse complement strand
GGTATAGCGGACGCCGGTATCGATCACGGCGACCACGACATCGGAAGAGCCGGTGGTGATGTCCCAGGCGGGAACGGCGTTGATATCCACTCCGGCGGTGCCGCCGCTTTGCCCGGTGTTGCGCAGGCCCCAGAGAGTGCCGTCGGTGAAGCGGGAATCGGTCGGCAGGTCCTGGGCGTGGACAATCCAGTCCGGTTCGACGTATTCGAAGAGCCCGGTCTGCTCGAGTTCCCGAATCTTTGCTTTTAATTCCCCGGCAGTAAAGGCGGCGGGGGCACCCGGCTTGGGGGACTTGCGCAGGATCATCATGCCGCGCAGGCGGGTGAACTCCTTGCCCACGTGCAGGTCCCGTGTGTGAATCTGGCGGAGGACTTCGGAGCGATTGGCCTGGGGGGTGTTTTTGAGTTTGACGATCAACTGGAGTGACGAAGCCCGGCCCTTGGTCAACTGGACCGGCCGGTCTTCGGGTCCATTCGCCGACGTGGATGCCGGAGGCTGGGAACCGTCCGGGAATCCGGCATGGGCGGGAAGGGCAAGAAATACCGCCATGCAGACAAGGCCCAGACTGAGGTGGGAAAAGGAGCGGAACATAATTGTTGTGTTGGAAAATGACCGTACGATCCCGGCCCAATTTGCGCTGTGCGTTTGCTGGGGCGCAGTGGAAGGAAAAGTAACAAATTCGAGGGCGAATCCCTCCAAAAGGCAAGTGCGGAAAAGTGAAGATTACGTGGCGTTTTGGGCCAGGAAGCTTGGGAACAGGAGTCGCCTTTTGGTCTTTTTCCTTTCATAACGCTGGCCTATGCGACAGTGACTTGGATGCTAATCGGGAGATTTCCCGCACGCCTTTTCACAATTCTCGGCATTTCGACCGTGATTCTGTTGGCCCATATTTTTTTCCGACCCTGGTCGGCTTCTGGACTGGTTTCTTGACTGACATAATCCGCCCCGCACTTCCGCCCGGACGATTCGCTGGTTCACCAAACAGCTTCCTGCCTTTCCAAGCGCCTGCGGTAAAGATTGACCAAACTATTGCAGATGCCTATATACCAAAGAATGGATTGGTTCTACCTGAAGGACGGCGAACAATTTGGGCCCGTCCCGGCCGCCGAGCTGACCGCATTGATTCAAGGCGGTGCCGTTGGTCCCGATGACTTGGTCTGGCGCGAAGGCATGGAAGAATGGACCCCCGCTGCGCTGGCCAGCCTGGGTGGCAACCCCGTCCCCGTCGCCCAACACGCGCCCGGCTCCGCCTACAACGTCGAAGCTCTTGCCGACGAACTGCCCGCCGGACGGCTCGCCGCCGCCGCCGCCGCCGCGTCCTCCTCAGCGGAAGCCCTTCCCGCCGATGCCGTGCCAGACGCTCTTGCCGAGGCCGATGCGAACTTTCGCTCCGGTGCCCAGTGGTACTATTGGATCGCGGGGCTTTCTCTGGTGAATATCTTTCTTTGGGCCTCCGGTTCCGATGTCTATTTTGTTCTGGGTCTGGGGGTCTCCATGATCGTCAATGGTGTGGGAATCGGCCTTGAAGAATCTGGCATGGAAAGCGGTGCTTTCATCGCCACCGCCATCAATCTTGTTATTACCGCCGCCATTGCCGCCATCGGCTGGTTCTCCCTCAAACGAATCAAGGTGATCTATATCATCGGCATGGCCTTTTACGCCTTGGACACGCTTATCTTCATCATCTTCTTCGACCTCCTGCCCCTGCTCATCCACCTTTTCGCCCTATACTGCCTCTTCAACGGCTTCCGGGCGCTCCTCGCGCTGGAACAAGTCTTGCCCGCTCCCGCCGCAAAGATCGATTCATCCGCCTGATCGCTGCACGAGTCGGGTCAAGCATTACGAGTGGGGTCCCGTTAATCAACGGTGATTCCATCCGCGTGTTTTCGCTTGCGTTGCTTTGACTTGCAACGTGGCTTTTCCTAGGCTGGCGGGATGAGCAAACCCTCGTTGATGGAGAAGTGGAAGGAAAAAACGGCTCTGGGCACCTTCGGTATATCGCTGTTGCTGCATGCCGCCATTTTTCTTCTGATCGGCAGTTATGTGATGTTCGAGGGAGTGGTTCCGCGCTCGCCGTTTGTATCATCGGGGGATTTGGTCGCGCCGGATACGGAATATGAAATGGAAGTGCCGGACATCATGGATGAGATGCCCGTCCTTTTCACCGAAATGCCGATGGAAATGACCACCGACAGCTCTCAGGTGGATGCGGGCAGCCCGATGGACCTGATTGTTTCCACGGCCCCCAGCATGACGTTCAGCATGCCCGCGCCCACGCCCGGTGCGATCGCCACCGGTCGGATCGGACGAGGAGGCAGCGGGAGCGGAAGCGGGCCGTCGGCACCGAAGGCCGGTCGGGTTTTTGGCGGGACCAGCCGCACCGAGCAATCGCTGGAGGGAATTCTCTACGACACCAAACAATCACCCACCGGTGCCGACCAGCGCGTATCCGGCCAAGACCAGCAGAATTCCCGTTATCAGGAGATCATCCGGGATTTCGTCCGCGGTGATTGGCAGAAGACCCGGCTGTCGGAATATTTCTCGGCCGAGCGCCGCCTTTACGCCGACCAGTTCTTTTTCCCGCTGATGGCCGCCGATGCGGGACCGAAAGAATTCGGAGTCGAGGCCCAGGTCAAGCCGATGCATTGGTTTGTTCACTACCAGGGCACGGTTGTCAGCGGCTGGACCGGGCGCGCCCGTTTGGTGGGCAGGGCCGGCGAGGTCGCTGTTGTCCGCCTCGATGACAAAATCATCTTCGACGGCAGCCACACCTTTCTGACCGACAGCCGCAGTCCGGGTTTCACCAGCCCCGCCATCACCAATTGGTCCCAACGCGACCGCGCTTTGATCAACAAATACCCGTCGTTCAAGGGCTCCGGGCGATGGGACGCCTCGGAGACTCTGGTCTTCGGCGATTGGGTGGATGTGCGGGAGGGCACCGGCTATGACTTGGAAGTGTTGGTCGGCGAGCGGGGTGGCGGGGATTTTTACGCGTTTATCATGTTTCAGCGTGACGGTATGGACAGCCTCGATGATGTCCATGAGACCACCGGAGTCCCCAAGTTCCCCGTATGGCGGACCAACTTCACTCCGGGGTTGGCGCCGGAATACCGGGTCGGCCCGCAGGGCCCGCCGGTCAAGACGCCGTGAGATTTCTCAGGCGCCTTCCAACTCGTTGACCCGACCCAGGATCAGCGCCAGCACGACCGAGGGTCGCTGTGAGGCATCAATGGGATAAATCCGTTCCGGTCCGTAGAAATCCAGCACCGGCTTGGTTTCATTTTCGTAGGTTGCCAAGCGCTCGCGGATCACATTCTCATTGGCGTCGTCGAGGCGGTTGTCTTTGAGTGCCCGTTTTTTCAAACGGTGCACAATTTCTTCGCGATCCGGACAGCTCAGGTGGAACAACTGGCGCACATCGATCAACTCCTCCATCAGTCGCGCCTGCTCCAAATTACGGGGAATCCCGTCCAAGACCAGTGCGTCCATATCCGGTTTGAACGAATTGTCGGCCATGCGCGTGGCAATCGCCCGTTTCCAAAGCTCCACGGTTACATCGTCGGGCACCAAGTCCCCGCGGCTGGAGAAGTCCATGAATATCTGGCCGATCGGTGTGCGCACATCAATGGAGCGAAACACATCGCCGCACGCGCAGTGGAAAAAGCCGGGGAGATTTCCCAGCACCCGTCCCTGCGTGCCCTTGCCCGATCCGGGGGCGCCAAAAATCAAATACGTCCGATACTTGTTCATTCGTTGCGTCTTGAAAATGTCGTAAAGCCCACGGGGTGGCAATCCCAAAGCCTTGGGTTTGCGCAGAACCGCTGCTTGACGAGAGACGAACCACGTTTAACTTATTCAAACGTTCGTTTGAATTGCTCATGAATGCGTCCCCGATTATTTTGCGCCCCATTTTCCCCGCCTTTTTTGTGCTGGCGGTAATGTTTTCTTCCTGTGGCGGGGATTCCGCGCCTTCGACGCAGACAAATCAAGCTCCGCCGCCGCAGCCGGTGGAGGTGACCGAAGTGGAGCGACGGGACATGCGCCGCACCCTGCGATTGGTGGGGTCGTTGGCCCCGGAGGAGGAGGCGGAAATTCGCGCCGAGCAGGACGGATTGGTGCGCCAGGTTCTTTTTCGCGAGGGCCAGACGGTTGCCAAGGGCGATGTGTTGGTGGAGACAGATGACCGGGAGTTCACCGCCCAAATCGCCGAGGCCACCGCACGCCTGAATCTGGCGCGCAGCACATTGGAGCGCGGGGTGATCGCCGTCGAGGGCGGTGGCATTTCACGTCAGGAGCTGGACCAGATGCGCGCGGAGGTGGCCCGCATCGAGGCCGAGCGGGACCTGATCCGGGTGCGCCTGGACCAGACCAAAGTCCGCGCGCCGTTCGACGGAGTGGCCGGGGCGCGCCGTATCTCCCCGGGGGATTATCTCGATCGCGACCGTGTCGTCACCACGGTGGTGGATGTCTCACGTCTTAAAATCGACTTCCAGGTGCCGGAGCGATTTCTGCCACGGGTGGCGGTGGGCACCCGGTTCCGGGTGTTGGATATGGAGCCGGGCGGCAACGGCAACGATCCGACCATCCTCGCTGAGGGTGAAGTGTATTTCGTCGCTCCCGGTGTGGACCGTGACACACGATCGGCCGGGGCGAAGGGTTACATCGAAAATCCGCCCGACCGGCTGCGGCCCGGCATGTTCGCTTCGCTGGACCTTGTTTTGGAAACGCGTGACCAGGTCCTGGCCGTCCCCGAAGGTGCCATTCTGACATCCCAACAAGGCAGTGTGGTCATCCGTCTCAAGGAAGCCGGCGCGGGCCCGCCCGTCGCCGAATTCGTCCCGGTAAAAATCGGCCTGCGCGAACGCGGATACGTCGAAATAGAAGCGGTTGCCGAACCCATCGCACCTGGCACCCGCATTGTCGGCTCCGGTGTTGGCGGTCTCATCCTGTTCCCCGGGGTGCCGTTGGAGGCCCGTCCCATGCGCGAGGAGTTCATCGTTGGGGGGAAAGAGTATTAGGTTTTAAGAATGAAGTTTTAAGTGACGGACGCGGGTGCGCGTGAACGAAACCAATCGGCGAACAGCCATGCATGATCCAAGAAATATGCGCAAACATTCGAACTCCCACGGGGAACCTAAGAGGCCGTCTAAAACATAATTCTTAAAACTCTTCCCCCATGATCCTCTCCGAAATCTCCGTCCGCAGGCCGGTGCTGGCATCGGTCACCTCCATTTTGCTGGTGTTGGTGGGGTTGCTGGCGTTTCGAAACCTGCCAGTGCGCGAATATCCGGACACCGACGTTCCCGCAGTTTCCATCACCACGGTCTATCCCGGTGCATCGGCCGAGGTGGTCGAATCGCGCGTGACCGAACCGATCGAGGAGCAGATATCGACCATCGACGGTATTCGCATCATGAAATCGGTCTCGCGCGAGGAGGTCTCGCAGATCACCGTGGAATTTTTGTTGGAGCGCGATGTGGACCAGGCCGCCAACGATGTGCGTGACCGCGTGGGCCGCGCCCGCGGACGACTTCCCGACGAGGTCAACGAGCCGCAGATTTCCAAGATCGACTCCGACGCCAACCCGTTTATCTGGTTCGCGTTCTTCTCCGACCGCTATGACCGCACCGAGCTGACCGACTTGGTGGACCGCATCGCCAAGCAGCGGATGCAGACGGTCCCCGGAGTTGGCAATATCATCATCGGTGGTGAGCGCCGCTTCGCCATGCGTGTGTGGTTGCAATCCGACCTGCTGGCCGCGCACGACCTGACCGCCACCGACGTCGAACGCGCCCTGCTCAACCAGAACGTGGATATTCCGGGCGGACGCATCGAGTCGGTCACCCGCGAATTCACCGTGCGCACCCTCGGCGACCTGCGCACCCCCGAACAGTTCGAGTCTTTGGTCATCGCCACCCGCAACGGCCGCCAGATCAAACTCGCCGATGTCGGCAGCGCGGAGATGGGCTCCGAGGACTACCGGACGCGCACCTATTTCCAGGGTCGTCCAGTGGTGGGCCTGGGAGTCGTCCGCCAGGCCCGCTCCAACCTCCTGCAGGTGGCCGACGGCGTGAAGGAGCTGCTGCCGCTCATCATGTCGGAAATGCCCGAAGGGATTGAATCCGAAACCGCCTACGACGCCAGCCTCTTCGTCCAGCGCTCGATTCGCGAGGTCTATCTCACCCTCGCCCTGGCGGGCGGCCTCGTGGTTCTGGTCATCTTCCTCTTCCTGCGCGACCTGCGCGCGACGTTGATCCCGCTCCTCGCCATCCCGGTGTCCATCATCGGCACGTTTTTTGTCATCGGCGCCCTTGGTTTTTCCATCAACTTGCTCACTCTGCTGGCACTGGTGCTGGCGGTGGGGCTGGTGGTTGATGACGCCATCGTGATGTTGGAGAACATCTATCGCCGGATCGAGGAGGGCGAGGAGCCTGTTCATGCGGCGCTGTTCGGCAGCCGCCAGGTGGCCTTTGCCATCATTGCCACAACCCTGACCCTCGCCGCTGTCTTCCTTCCTGTGGCCTTTCAGAGTGGTTCGGTGGGCCGCCTGTTTTTCGAATTCGGCATCACCATGGCGGTCGCCGTTCTGATGTCCAGTTTCGTGGCGCTGAGCCTGACGCCGATGTTGTGCTCGAAATTCCTAGTCTCGAAAAAATCCAAGGACGGGCATATCCAACACGGTTGGTTTTACCGCGCCACCGAACCGTTCTTCGAGGCGGTCAATGGCCTCTACAACCGCATGTTGGCCTTCACCCTGCGCTTTCCATGGCCGGTGGTCATTTTGGCCGTCGCATTCTCAGCGGTCGGCCCTTGGTTGTTCACCAAGCTTCAAAGCGAGATCGTACCGCTGGAGGACCGCGGCATCATGCTCTCGATCTTTCGCGGACCGCTCGGCTCCACCCCCGACTACACCGAGGCCTATGTGCGGGGGATGGATGAAATCGTCCGCTCCGTCCCCGAAGTCCGCACCAACTTCAGCGCCATCGCCCTCGGACGCGGCAATCCGGGGGTCGGCAACGAGGGCATCATGTTCACCGGCCTCTACCCGTGGGAAGAGCGCGACCGCAAAACCCAGCAGATCGTCGGTGAACTGGCCGGACGATACCGCGACGAAATCACCGGCGGCCTCTCCTTTCCCATTCCGATCCGGCCGCTCGGCCAGCGTGGACTCGGGCGCGGTGTTCAGTTTGTCCTGCGTGGCACCGACTTCGACCTGCTCCAGCAACAGGCCGCCGCGATCATCGACGAGATGCGCGCCTCCCCGATTTTCTCCCAACCCCGCGCCACCCCCGACCCCAACAAACCCCAGCTCGACGTCGAAATCGACCGCGCTCTGGCCGCTGATCTGGGCGTCCCGGTGGCCGACATCGCCACAACGCTGGAAACCATGTTCGGCGGTCGCCAGGTC
Organism: uncultured Blastochloridaceae bacterium; assembly: GCA_964617445.1. Taxonomy (GTDB): domain Bacteria; phylum Verrucomicrobiota; class Verrucomicrobiia; order Methylacidiphilales; family CAZTYG01; genus CAZTYG01. The sequence goes on along the minus strand of CAZTYG010000048.1, from coordinate 2,936 downwards.
ACATTCTTCAAACGCGGCAACCGCGAATACGATGTGATTGTCCGCGTCGGCGACGACGACCGAGTCACGCCGGACGACCTTGGACGCATCTACGTTCGCTCCGCCACCGGTCATCTCATCCAGCTCGGCAACCTGGTGCGCCCGCGCGAGGCCGTCACCCCGGAGAACTACCCGCACTTCGACCGGCTACGCTCGGTCACTATTGAAAGCGAGGCCTCTCCGGGATACACCATCGGCGACGCCGTCGATTGGCTGGAAGAACGCGCCGCCGCCAAGCTGCCGGAAACCATCACCTACGCATGGGACGGTGAGACCCGGGAATACGTGGACGGCTCGCGCGATGTATATTTCCTCTTCGGTCTGGCCCTGTTGTTCACCTTTCTGGTGCTTGCCGCACAGTTCGAGTCGTGGATTCATCCTCTCACCATCTACAGCGGCGTCGCTCTGGCCATTTCCGGGGGGATCATCTGCCTCTACGTCAGCCGTTGGTATTATCCCGAGCCTATGACCGACAACCTCTTTTCTCGTTTCGGCCTCATCATGCTCATCGGTTTGGTCGCCAAAAATGGCATCCTCATTGTTGAATTCGCCAATCAGCTCCAGGTTCAGGGCAAAGCGGCCGCCGAGGCTGCTTACGAAGCCGCCTGCCTGCGTTTTCGTCCCATCCTCATGACCTCGATCTCCACGGTCTGCGGAGCCATACCGATAGCCTTCGCCACCGGCGCCGGAGCCGAGACCCGCAACCCCATGGGCCTGGTGGTCGTCGGTGGCATGAGCATCGCCACGGTCCTCACCCTCTTCGTGGTTCCTGTCTTTTACATCCTCTTCGACCGGGTCATTGTGAGCCTGACCGGTCGATCCTCCGCCCACGGCCTGCTCCGTGCCGAAGAAATCGGGCGCGAGTTGCTCCCTGAACTACACAGTCCGGACGGCGTGGGGCGGGAGGGTCCCGATGCGCCGGGCCCTCCTCACACGGGTGATATTTCCCGCAAGTAATTCCATCGTTGATTTGGAGCGCGAAACGCCGTCGAGCCGGGACTTGGTTTGCAGGGTGAGATTCTCTTGCCGCGATAGGCCCAACCCCACAAGCTGCATTCCGCCACCGTAGCGCGTCATCCCCCAGCGCAAAGCGTGATCCCCTCCCGCAAGGCGGGCTTTTCGGCGGCGGTGGGCGGTGCTAAGGTTCCTGAATGCCCGACAGCAACCTCCATCCCGCCACCGCCGGAACCATGCGGTCGTTTTATCCGTGCGACCGCGCCGCGCTGATTTTGGCGCCGATGCAGGATGTGACGGATCTGCCATTCTGGCGCGTCATGCACCGTTACGGCGGGCCCGACATCTACTTCACCGAATACTTTCGCGTTCATCCCGCCTCCACTCCGGAGAAAAAAATCATCCGCTGCATTCGGGCCAATCCGGCGGGCCGACCGGTCATCGCCCAGATCATCGGCCAGGACCTGCCCGCGCTTTTGCGCACCGCCAAGTTTCTACAAACCCTGCCCGTCGCCGCCATCGACCTCAACCTCGGCTGCCCGGCCCCCATCGTCTGCCGCAAATCCTCCGGCGGCGGCATGTTGCGCGACCCCGTCCACCTCGACCGCGTGCTCGGTGAGCTGCGCGCCGCCATCACCATCAATTTCACCATCAAAACCCGGATCGGATTTCACGAGCCGGGGGAGTTCGACGCCCTTCTAGACATCTATTCCCGCCATGCGGTGGATGCGGTGACCGTACACGGGCGCACCGTCAAGGAGATGTATCGCGCCCCTGTGCACCTGGATCGCATCGCGCAGGCGGTCCGCACCATGCCCTGCCCGGTCATCGCCAACGGCAACGTCCTCGGCGTTGCCAGTGCACGCCACACACTAGAGACAACCGGAGCGGGCGGACTCATGATCGGACGCGGGGCCATTCGCAATCCGTGGATATGGGACCAAATCCGGGCCGACGCCGAGGGCACCTCCGCGCCCGCCCCCACCCTGCGCGACCTGCTCGACTACATTCACATCCTCTGGGAAGAAACCCGCCCGGACGGACTGGCCGACAAATACCATGTGGCCAAGATGAAAAAATACCTCAACTTCATCGCCCAGAAAATCGGCGGTGGTGATGACTTTGTGCAATCCATCCGCCGCGCCGCCGGGGTCGATGCGTTTTTCGCCGTTTGCGAACAATACCTCGACAATGACCGGCTGTTTCTCGCCGAATTGGACGAAGGCGCGCTGGTCAACAGCGGCAATCCCCGCGAGAATTGTTATTGAATGATGATGACTTCCCGCTTTTCCGCCCTTTTGTTGACTGCCGCATGGTTTGTCATCGGGTCGTTGCCCGCACATGGGGAGAATTCCACGGTGGAGATTCCGCGCGAGCGTGCCCGGGAAATCGGACGCATGCTCTGGCAGAACGAATGCGCCGGCACTCTGGAGGGTCTCACCTCGTGGAACCACGGCGAGGACTTTGCGTCCCTCGGCATCGGCCACTTCATCTGGTATCCGGCGGGTCGCCGCGGACCTTTTGAAGAGAGCTTTCCGGCGCTGTTGGAATACCTCGGCAGCCACGGCATCGATCTGCCCGCTTGGCTGCGCGGCTCCCCGTCCTGCCCGTGGAACACCCGGACGGAATTCGAGGCGGACCGCGACTCCGCGCGGATGAAACAGCTGCGCCAACTGCTGGCCGACACCGTCGATTTACAGGCCCTGTTTGCCGCCCGACGACTGCGGGCGGCGCTGCCCAAGATGCTCGAAGCCGCCCCGGAGAACCGGCACAATCACATCCGCCGCCAGTTCGCGCGTCTGGCCGCCGTTCCGCACGGTGTCTATTGCCTGGTCGATTACGTGAACTTCAAAGGCGAGGGCGTGCGCGAAACCGAGCGTTACAAGGGTGAGGGATGGGGACTGCTGCAGGTGCTCGACGGCATGATCGGGGAGGAGCCGGGC
>CAZTYG010000047.1:0-10505 GCA_964617445.1 uncultured Blastochloridaceae bacterium | reverse complement strand
TTGCCACTGTTTCCACGGCGCCCGCCGCCATTGACAAATGACCTGTCAGGCCTTTGAGAGCCACGATGGGTGTTTCATTCAGGTGCGGACCGAAGACGCCACGCAGGGCGGCCAGCTCCGCCCGGTCATTGGCGGGGGTGGCGGTGCCGTGGGCATTGATGGCATCGACGCTTCCGGCAGCCGCGGCGGCATCGGCCATGGCCTCCCGGATACAGGCGGCGGCCATGGCTCCCTGCGGCTCGGGATCGGTGATGCGAAAGGCGTCGGCGTTCGACGCCCAACCCTCCAATTCCGCAAGCACTTGTGCACCCCGATCCCGGGCGTGCTCGAACACTTCCAGAACGAGAAACCCGGCCCCCTCGCCAATCACGAAACCGCTCCGGTCCCGGTCGAAAGGTCCGCGCAGAGTGGCCGTATCAGGAGCAGTCGAGAGAGCACCGAGCCGGTGATAAAAAATGATTCCTTGGGGATGCAGCCGGGTGTCGGCACCCCCGACCAAAGCGCAGGGGACCACCCCGGAACGCAGCAGCTCGATCGCGGTTCCAATGGCCTGGGTGGAGGCGGCGCAGGCGCTTACGCTTGAAAAAGCCGGTCCGCGCAAACCGAGTTTTCTACGCAACAGATCGAAACCCGCCGCGGGATCGGCACCCCCTTGGGATTGGCCGGAGAGTTCGGCATCATCCCACGGCTGCCATCCCACCGCGGCGCAAAATGCCGCCGCCGTGTTCTCTGCTAGCAATCCGGCTTGGCGCAATGCCTCGCGCGCGGCGACCCACCCCATGCCCGCGCTGCGCGGCAGTGCGCGGGTCTCTTCGGTCTCCCAGTCGTCCGCCTGCGCGGCCAGCCGAACAGGAAACGCGCGGGAATCAAAACGGTCATATTGACGAATGGCACTAGTTCCGGAGACAAGCCCTCGCCATAAGGCATCGGTCCCGGCACCGTATCCGCTCACCGCGCCCAGCCCGGTGACGACGATGCGCGGCCGCGTCATGCGGCTTCGATCCGCGTCCGGATGTAGTCTGCGACATTGGCAACCGTGAGGGTATCGACAGCACGGTTGGAATCCTCGAACAACTCACCCTCCGGAATCCGGATGTCGAAGGTCTTTTCAATTCGAAAGGTGAGGTCCACCAGATCAATGGACTCGGCGCCGAGGTCGGCCACCAGCCTTTGTTCCGGCGCGATCTCCATGTTTTCCAATCCCAGCGCGTCGGCCAGTTCCGGCCTGAGTTTGGTCAGTATTTCGGATTCGCTCATCTCAACGGTGTTTCTGCAAATAATCCAGGATCGCCTTCTGGACGTGGAGGCGGTTTTCGGCCTGCTCGAAGATATCCCCGGCCCGTTCCTCGAAAATCTCCGTGCTGATTTCTTTACCACGGTAGGCGGGCAAACAGTGCAGCACGAGCGCATCGGGTCCGGCGATTCGCAAAAGATCGTGGTTGATTTGGTAACCTTGAAAAGCTTTGACGCGGGCCTCGGCCTCCTCCTCCTTGCCCATCGACACCCAGACATCGGTGTACAACAGATCGGCTCCACGGGCGGCTTCTTCCGGGCTGTCGGTCAAGGTGACTTGGCTGTTGGAAAAGCGGGTCTGGTAGCCGTCCGGCGCGGCACAGGTGAGCTGAAAATCGAACATCTCCGCCGCTTCCACCCAGGATCGGGCGACATTGCAATCGGCGTCACCGATGAAAGCGATCTTTTTCCCCCGCACCGGCCCGCGCCGTTCTTCGAAGGTGAAGATGTCGGTGAGAATCTGGCAAGGGTGCTCTTCATCGGTCAGGGCGTTGATGGTCGGAATCTTTGCGTATTCCGCAAAAGAATCCACATCGGCTTGGTCGTAGGTGCGAATGACAGCGCCATGCACCATGCGACCGAGGACGCGGGCGGTATCGATGATCAACTCACCACGTCCGAGCTGGATGTCGTTGGCGCTGAGGAACAGGCTGGTGCCGCCGAGTTCCCGGATGCCGACCTCGAAGGATACGCGGGTGCGGGTAGAGCTTTTGCTGAAGATCAGCGCCCAAGTCGTGCCTTCCAAAACTTTTTCCCGGGCGGCACCCCGTCCGGCCTTGAGTTCGGAGGCGCGGGCGAAAATCTCCCGCGCCCCGGCGGCAGTGAGGTCCTTCATGCGCAGTAGGTGCTTCATAATGTTTTCTCCACGATTTTGAGTGACTCGTCGATCTCCTCTTCCCGGACGTTGAGTGGCGGAAGGAAACGCACCGCATTGCCACCTGCGGGAACGGTCAACAGCCCCGCTTCCCGCAGCTTCGTGCAGACGTTGATCGCGTCGGAGTCCACCACCATGCCCACCAAACCGCCCATGCCGCGCACTCCGGTGATACCGCGGGTGCCCTTGAGCTTTTCCAAGCCGGAGATCAGCCGCGCGCCCTGTTCCCGAATGTTGTGGTGCAAATGCTTTTCCTCGATTTCATCGAGCACAGCCAGTGCGGCGGCACAGGCCAGCGGTCCACCGCCGTAGGTGCTTCCATGGGAACCGGGCTGGAGCAGAGAAGCGTAGGGTTCGGCCATCCAGGTGGCGCCGATGGGCACGCCGCCGCCCAGGGACTTGGCCATGGCGATGCCGTCGGGCAGAAAATCCGCCCCGCCCTCGGTGCCTTCGAGCAGGGTGGTGTAACTATGAAAGGCACCGGTGCGCCAGCATCCGCACTGGACCCCGTCCCACAAGAGCAGAATTCCGCGCTCGCGGGTGAGTGCGCGCAGCGCCAGCAAATAATCAGCTTGTGCGGCGAGCACGCCGCCCTCGCCCTGAATGCCCTCGATGAGAACCGCAGCGGTCGTTTCGTTGATGGCGGCGCGGACGGCGTCGATGTCGTTGAAAGGAACGTGGACAAAGCCGGGCATCATCGGGCCGAATCCCTTTTTGACCTTGTCCTGGCCGGTGGCGGCGATTCCCGCCAGGGTCCGTCCGTGAAAGGAATTGAGGGCGGTGATGATTTCATAGCGACCGGTTTCCGAGCCGAATCGGCGGGCGAGTTTGTAGAGCGCCTCGTTGGCCTCGGCACCGCTATTGCAGAAGAACACACGGCCCGGCCCGGTCAGTCCGACCAACCGCTCCGCCAGCAAGCCCTGCGGCAGGTTGTGGAATAAATTGGAACAATGGATGATTCGTCCGGCCTGGTCGGCCAGCGCCTTTTGCAGCTGCGGGTGGGCGTGACCCAGACTGTTGACCGCTACCCCGCCACCGAAGTCCAAATACCGTTTACCTTCCTCGTCCCAGACGTAACTCCCCTCGCCGCGCACCAGCGAAAGCGTGCGGCTGTAACTGGGCACCACATAGGATTCGAAGAGAGGTCTGGCGGCGCGCTGCGCGGTTTGCGCGGCACGGGCGAAGTCCGTTTCCCTGCTGCTGAAGATGGCCATCAGCGGACAAGCCTACTGCCCGGCCTGCGGGAAACAAGATTCTCCGCGTTACGATTAGGAAATTTTACACGCGGTCATTCGGTCACCGGAAAGAGTGTTCGCAACGCCTGCCGGTGCAGCGAGGGATGCGCCGCCATGCAACTGCGAGACCCTTCCACCGGTCCGCCGTTCCACGCGCTGACCTCGACGCCCGCACCGCGCAAGACCGGCACCACCGGCAGAAGGTCCCACGGATTCATCACCGGATCGCACATGATGTCAGCCCTGCCCGCCGCTACCAGAAAATAGCCGTAACAATCCCCCCACGTCCGGAACAAACGGCAGCGGCGGCGCAGACGATCAAATCCTTCGGCCTCCTGATAGAGACCTATGTGTGCCAGATCGGTGGTCAGCAGGGTGGCATGCTCCAATTTTTTCACATCCCTCGCCCGAACCGGCGTGCCGTTGAGTGTGGTGGTGTCATTGTCGCCGATCATCAACTGTTCCAAAACAGGTTGATAGATGCAACCGGCGACCGGACGGCCCTGGTGCAGCAGGCCGATCAGGGTTCCAAACAACGGGCAGCCGCTGGTGAAAGAAATCGTTCCGTCGATCGGGTCCAGCACCCATACCCACTCCGCGTCCTCGTTTTCGTTGCCGAACTCCTCGGCAATGATTCCGTGCGCGGGGTGATGCGCGCGAATTTCCCGGCGCATCGCCTCCTCGGCGGCACGATCGGCCAAGGTGACCGGCGTGGCGTCCGCCTTGCTCTCCACCTCCAAGTCGGCGGAGAAATAATAGGGTTTGATCACCTCCCCGGCGGTCCGGGCCAGACGGGTGATAAATGCGCGCGCGGCTTCCTTGTCCATAGCCGGTATCTAAGCCGATCACCGGGCCAAACCAAGCGTTATCAACAGCACAATCCAGTTTATTACCCGCATGCATACGTAACAGAAAATGATATCAGCGCTTTCCATTTGAAGATGATGTAGTTACTCTCAATCTATGGCGGTACCGGTTAGCTCCAGCCGTATTCCAAAACCGAGCACCCTGCGCCCCGCAATCATTCTCGCGGGTGCCTATCTGATATTTGCCATTCTTTGGATCACAGTGACCGACGGCATCGTCGCCCGTCTTGCCGAAGGCCATGAAAGAGATTTCATCACCCATCTGCAAACATGGAAAGGGTGGAGCTTCGTCACCGCCACCGCCATCCTCATATTCATCGTCTCGGCCACCTACCTCGGACGTCTCCACCGCTCCCACCAAAAAATCACCGCCCTCCAGCAGCAGATGTACCTGTTGATGCAAAGCACCGAGGACTACGGCATCTATCTGTTGGACAAAAACGGCTATGTGATTTCATGGAATCCGGGGGCAGAAAAAATCAAGGGTTACAAAGCCGAAGAAGCCATGGGCCACCATTTGTCGGACTTCTTCTCCGAAGAGGAACGTGAGGCCATGGTTCCACAACGTCTGCTGGCCATCGCCGCAAAAGAAGGCTCCGCCCAGCTCTCCGGCTGGCGTCCGCGCAAGGACGGCGGACGCTACTGGGGGGAATCCCGTCTCATCGTCTTGCGTGATGAATCCGGAGATGTGACCGGCTATGCCAAGATCACTGAAGACCTCACCGAAAAACGACGCAACGAGGAGCAAGTCCGCAAATCCCGCAATGAACTCCGTGACCTCGCCCACCGCCTGGACACGGTGCGCCATGACGAGGCCAAACGCATTGCCCGCGAAATTCACGACGACCTCGGCCAGAACCTCAGCGCGCTGAAAATGGACCTGGAAATGGCCGCCGCGCACGCCGGGCAGGACAACCCGGATACTTCGTCCAAAACCTCGGAAAAAATCTCTTCCGCACAATGCCTCGTCAACCGTTGTCTGGAATCAGTCCGACAGCTCTGCTCCGAACTGCGTTTATCTTCGCTGGAGGACCTGCCTCTGGATGAAGCGGTCCGGACCACTGTCCGGGAATTTGGTGATCGTTATCAAATCGAGTCCATCTGCCAAGCCGATCCCGTCCCCTCTCCCTTATCCGAACGCACCGCCCACAACTGCTACCGCATCCTGCAGGAGGCACTCACCAATGTCGCGCGCCACGCCAAGGCGACTTCCGTGAAAGTCACGTTTTCGGCGAAAAACGGCTATCTCCAATTGATGGTCGAAGACAACGGCATCGGCGTATCCGGGCGAGCGAAAACCACCGACGGCCACCTCGGTCTCGTAGGCATGAGGGAGCGGGCCCTGTTGGTCCACGGCGAATTTCACATCGTGGCCGTCGAACCGCACGGCACCCGCATTCTCTTGGAAATTCCACTCCACAACGACTCGGGCCGCGACATATGAACCGCCCGCGCATCCTGATCGCCGACGACCACCCGATGATTCGTAACGGCCTCAAAGAGATTCTCGCAGAAGAATTCGACGGAGCACAGATTCTCGAAGCCGACGACGCCTCAAGCACCCTGACCACCCTTGAAAAACACCCCGCGGACCTCGCCATTGTGGACCTCAACATGCCCGGACGCAGCGGCCTGGACATGGTCCAGGAAATCCGCCGCAACGCTCCCTCCACCGCCGTGCTTGTTTTTAGCGTTCACGGCGAAAATACCTTTGCCGTCCGCGCCTTTCGTGCCGGCGCGTCCGGTTACCTGACCAAAGGTGCCAACATGGCCGAGATCAAAACCGCCGCCCGCACCCTGCTGGAGGGCAAACGCTACATCAGTCCCGCTGTCGCCGATCTACTCGCGGTGGAACTCGGCTCACCGGCCGACGGCACCGGCCACGAACAACTCTCCGACCGCGAATTTCAGGTGCTGCGCCTTTTTGGACGAGGACGCACCAACAAACAAGTCTCCGACGAACTCCATCTCAGCCCCAAGACCGTCAGCACCTACCGCGAGCGCATCCTGGAGAAACTCCGCCTTCAAACCACCGCCGAACTGGTCCGCTACGCGGTCACCAACGGCCTCGATTGATCCTGTCCACCTGCCGCGCCGTTTTCGGCTGCTTTTTTCACCACGCCCTTCTATGATTCCCCGCATGGAAGTAGTGGAAGAAGATTTGCCGTTGGAGGACGCTTGCGAGGACGTGTTAGGCAAAGCCCTGCGCGGCCACGGAATGGGTCCCGATGAGCTCGCCATTCGCACCGGCATGTCGATAGCCGACATCCGCGATGCCCTGCGCGGTAGCGCGCCGGAGCCCGTGCTTCGCGCTCTTGCCGATGTGCTGGACCTTGATGCCGATCAACTCCTCGCCCTCTCCAAAGGCACCACCCATCCCGGTCCCGTCATATTCCCCGACGGTCTGGCCATGACCACCTCCGACTATGAAGGCCGTATGACCGTCAACGCCTGGATGGTCTGGGACCCCGCCACCAAACAGGCCGCCGCGTTTGACTCCGGTGTCGCCACCGAACTCCTCGTCGAAGTCATGAACACCATCGACCTCAAGATCGAGGCCATCTACCTGACCCACGCCCACGGCGACCACATCAACGATCTGCCCAAACTCCAGAAAGTCGCTCCCGACGCCCCCACACGTATTCACAAGAAAGGCGATATCGGCGGGGTCGAAACCTTCGAATGGGGTGAACGCTTTCAGATTGGCGGCCTTGGAGTGGAGACGCGCCAAGTCACCGGCCACGCCGAGGAAGGAACCGCCTTCGTGATTCACGGCCTGGCAGCTCCTGTCGCGATCGTTGGTGACGCCTTGTTCTCCTGCTCCATGGGCGGCCCCATGGTTTCCTATGAGGACTGCCTGCGCACCAACCGCACCGCCCTCTTCACCCTTCCCGATGAAACGATCGTCTGCCCCGGCCACGGCCCCGCCACCACCATTGGTCACGAGCGTGCACACAATCCATTCTTCGCAGGTGGACGCGACCGCGTCTGATTTTACCCCACAGTAATCCACCGCACCAAATCACCCAACCGCGGACGGCCGTCGTGTTTCCAGACCAGCGGTGGCTTTTGCAACTCCCCGGTTCGGCAAACCCGCCCTGCTCCCCCCTCCGCGAAAATGCGTACCAGTTCCGCCGACGGCCTACCCGAAACCGATACCGCCGACAACATCCCGCGCCACGGTGCCAACACCGTTGCCGGATCGGCTGCCGCCATCACATCCACACAACGATACCCCGGCCCCGCCTCCAACTTCGCCAACCGGCGCACAATCACCGTCCACCCCAAATCATCCGGTCCCAGCACCCGGTCGCCCCTGGCATGCGCGCGCATCCGTGCCTCCCGGATGTCCGCCGCAGCACCGGAGGGCGGAGCGGAAAACGGTCCCCTCGTTTCAAAGGCCTCAGCCAGCAATTCTCCGAACCGGGCGGCGTCCCCGGCATTCGCGCATAAATACCCCTGCGGCGAAAGACATCCCGACTGGTCATACGCACAGGTTTCCTCCACCGCCCGCTCCGCAGTATCGAGAACGGCCTCCCCGGCCGGAATCACCCCGGCGCTGATCTTGTGCCCGTAAGCTAAAAACCGCTGCCGCCAATGACATTGCCTGCGCACCTCCGCAACCGTCCGATCCGAGCCGAACACTACGACCGCGTCCGCGTCCCGCATTCGTTCCGAATCATGCGCCTCGGTGATTTTGATCCATGAACCCAACTCCTCCGGCAACCTCACGGCCCAACCCCTGAGCTTGTCCGCGACATCCCCGGCTGCGGATGGCGTTTTAAAGACCATCCGACCTCCCAGCACCGCGCCCAATACCATGCTTATCCCGGCCGATACCGCCAAGTTCGAAGCGCAGATGTGATAAATCAACCCCGGTGCCATCGCCTGCTGCAACACCCCGCCATGCCCCACCGGCACCGGCCGGTCCAGCGCTTCCGCGTGCCCCAACTCCACCTCCACCAATTCCAAAAGCTCCCCGGCGTCGCGCAGCCCGGGCCCTTCCGGACCCGCCAGCGCCGCGGCGATTGCGTCGATCCTCCCGCGCGTATTCATTGCCCCCATGCCTCCACCCTTTCATATGGCAACGAACATCCACGCGCACCCGCACCCGTCAACCTCCCCAACAAACGAATGCCCCCGTCCTCCCCCACGCCCAAGTCCCGTGTCGCCACCGCCGCCACACTGCCGATATTCGCGACATCGTAAATATGCAACAAACCCGCAGCCCCCCGCTCGACGTCCCGTCCCGACACCGGATCGATCAACCGCACCCGCACCCACGACGGAAACCGGTGCACCCTCTCATCGCCGCAAGCGTACGCCTGGGAAGAAAGCTCCGTCATCCCATACTCATTCCAGACTGCGGACGGCGCCACGCCCCAGCACTCCTGCAACAATGCCAAAAATTCACCACGATCCAGTTCGCGACGACGGCCCTTGAACCCGCCGGTGTCGAAAATCACGCTCCCCTCCGGCAACACCCGACTCCCTCCGGTTAGCAGCAGTTCCGCCGCTTCCGCCAGCGCGAAAGAAGTGCCGAACAACGCCACCGGACGGTCCGCGTTTTCCAAAGCAGATGCCAGCCGGGCCGGGTCGATCCGGTATTCCCCATCCACACACCACCCAACCCGCCCCCCGGCAATCTCGCCGGCCAGCGTTTCGACCATATGACTCAACGACGCAAAGGGACGGTCGGCCGCCCGCGGAATCAAGGAAACCCATTCATGTCCTGATAAATCTGGCAGAAAGTGCCGGAACGCCGCACGCGCGGCCTGGTGATAAAATTCCAGAGTTTGAAAATAATGCCTTCCGGTTTCCTCCGAGGTGGTGCCGCTCGTATGAAACACCGCTTTTGCCTCCTCCGGCGGAAAACACGTCACCGCCAGGTCGCGAAACGACGCTGCGGGCAGCGCCGGAAAATCCCGCCAGTTCCGCGCACCCGCCGGATCGACCCCCATCCCCGTCAAAAAGTCCCGATACACCGGGTTGGCCCGCGCCTGCCACCCCAACAACCCCATCAACACCCAGTCCACCTGCTGCGATGAGGCCTCCATGCAAAGCACCCCAAGCACTTCCTCCCGTTCCCACGGCGGATTCCCGGTCTTTGGCGCGTCAATTTTCATCACTTCCATCACGACGGGCTTTCCTATTGGCCCGAAGCCCATTAGGTTTATGCCCGTGAAATTCTTTTCCAACAAGCGATCTTCCCGTAAAGACGACACCTTGGTGGAAGGGGACTTCACTCTCCAGGGCGATATCTTCGCCACCGCCGACGGCGTTTTCGGTGCCGGCCTCCACGGCAGCCTCACCTCCGAACACCATATCGAAATCGCCGACAACGCCACCATTCGCGGCCCCGTCTCCCTCGGCTCCGGGAAAATATGCGGCATTGTCGAAGGCAACCTCTCCGCGCGCCAACTCCTTGAACTCGCCCCCGGCAGCCGCGTCCGCGGTGCCCTTCTGTCCAACGCCGTCCACATCACCGATGGTGCCGACTTTCAAGGCTCCATTCAGACCGGTCCCTCCCCCACCTCCTCCCCCCGCCCCCTGACCCGCCATGCTCAAACGTAAACGACCCGTCAAAATCAAGGTTACCTGCGGGTCCTGCGACCACTCCCAATGGGACTATGCCGAGGCCAACTCCACCTTCTGTCATGCCTGCGGCGCCAAAATTCCCCTCAAAGCCACCGAAAAAGTCAGGGTCAAACGCAAACTCAATGTGGACCGCCGCGAGCTCGGCTGCTTTCAATGCGGCCACCTCATGCAGGTCCCCGCCACCGCCCTCTCCTGGCAATGCCCCTCCTGCTCGTCCTACCTCGACCTCCACAACTACCAGGTCGCCCAGACCGAGAAAAAAGCCATCGAAACCTACGGCGAGATGCGCATCGAGGCCGGCGGCTCCTTCGGTGGCGTCCAGGCCAAGGTCGAAAACGCGCGCATTTCCGGTCGCGCCGCCGGTAAAATCATCTGCCGCGACACCCTCGTCCTCGAACAAAAAGCCCGCCTTGCCAACAACGCCGAAGGCCGCCGCCTCGAAGTCGCCGCCGGTGCCAAAGTCACCATCGAAAAATCCGCCATTTTTCGCGAGGCCCGCATCGAAGGCCACGCCACCATTCGCGACGCCGTCATCGACTCCCTCGAAGTCGCCCCCGGCGGTGTTCTCGTCGCCGAGCAACTCCGCTTCCGCGAGCTCCACGTCGCCGCCGGTGGTGCCCTGCACGCCCCCAACGCCTC
>CAZTYG010000046.1:9335-10533 GCA_964617445.1 uncultured Blastochloridaceae bacterium | reverse complement strand
CGCCCGCGTTGGCCTGGCGGACCTTGTAGGTGCGGATGTCGCCGCGGGCGAAGGGAGGGCGGAACCATTGTTCCTTGTCGAGTCCGCGGGTGAGAATGTCGAATTGGTGCAACCCGCCATCGGCAGCGCAGCCGGTCCACAGCCACCGTCCGCGGGTCTGGTTGACGGGGCTGACGAGGCGGTGGTAGCCGGGCAGCGGTGGGGCGGAGGGCGGGGCGGAACGAGAGAGAGCGAGAAAGCTGAATTTAAGGTGGTTGATGTCGCGGTGCAGGGATTGGTTGAGTTCGAGCAGGTATCCCGGGGGATTCCATGGGCGGACTTCGTGACACCAGTCGGTGCCCTTCGCCAACAACGGGCAGCGGGCGGCGTGAAGGCACGGTGCCCAGATGTGGCAGCGGGAGCGGGCCGCGAGGTGGTCGCGAAGTTCCTGGAGGCCGGTGGCGGTTTCTTTGAGGGCGGGCTCGATCAGGAGGAGCATGCCGCCGGGGTTGAGGCGGGAGAGGAGGCGGTCCACCAGCAGGGGGCCGCCACCGGGGTCGGAGCCGGTGCAGAATTCATTGTAAGAGTAGGCAAGGAGGATGAGGTCCCAGCGGTGGTTGGGACGGGGCGCCCAGACGGATTCGTCATCGATGCCGGCGTGGTGAAAGGTCCATGCATTGCGCGGGTGGTGGCGGGTGAGTCGCCGCAGTTCGGCCAAATGGCCCTCGACGCGGTCCACAGCAGTGAACTTGGGTGTGGTGCCGGAAAAGGCAGGGTGATGGACGGCGGCGAGAGCAGCGGCACCGGTTCCACAGCCGAGATCGAGCACGCGCGGGGAGACGGGCGGGGTCCAGCCGCGGCGGGTGATTTCCTCCAGCGAAATGAGGGTGCGGACGTGGTTGCGGGGGAAGAAGAAGAGGCCGTAGGCGATGATTTGCTCCGGGGTGAGATAGGCGGCCTCCATGCCGGCCCCGCGTTCGAGGGTGAAGGTGTCGGCGAGGTCGCGTATGACGCGCAGAATTTTATCCATGGCCTGCGCGGGACGGCGGGTGCCGTAGTGTTGGCGGAGGCGTTCGAGCCAGTAGGTTTCGAGATGGCGCGGGTAGTCGGGGACGCGGAGGGTGGCGATCTCCATGGGGCCGGGGGCGGTCACAACAGGATGCCAGCCAGGATTACGAGCAGGACGGCGAGTAGGCAGGCGATGAAGATGACTTTCTGG
>CAZTYG010000046.1:2510-9325 GCA_964617445.1 uncultured Blastochloridaceae bacterium | reverse complement strand
CTCTTCCGCGCGGGCGCGTTCGCGGTCCACTCCAAGGCGCGGGCGGGCGGGCGCGGAGGGGTCGGAATCGCCGACGGACCCGGCGGGCGGCAGGGTGGTTTCGGGCTTCGCGGGTGGAGGAACGGGCGGCTCGGCAAGAGGCAGTGTTTCCGGTCTGTTGCGCAGCGCCTCCATCTCGCGTTCCAAATGGCGGCTTTCGGCTTCCAATCGGCGGATTTCTTCCCGCAGGGGATCTTCTTTGCGCGGAAACAGGGCCATGTAGGGGCTATTGAGCCCCAATCAATCTTTGAAGAAAAGGAGAAAGAACACGACCATGAGGAAGAGGATGAGCGGGAGGGAGAGTGCGAACCCGCGGCGGAGCAGCTCGGTGAAGGGGACATCCAAGGAATCCTCCCCGTCCTCGGAGGCATCGCCGGCATCATCCCCGGCGAGGTCCTGGCCGCTGAGGGCATCAAGCCTAGCGCGCGACTGGTTGTAAACGGATTGGGCATGATCGATTTTGGTCAGCGACTTGGTGAGTTCCTCGTCCACGGCGTCGGGAAGCCAGCGGGAGGGGTCAATGGCGTTGATCTGGGCCAGATGGTTGGCGAAGGACTCGCGGGTGATGGCGATCTCTTCGATGCTGCGTTTGGTCTCGTATTCGGCATTTTCAAGCTGGGTGATGGCGCGGGCGAGTTTTTCGCGCATGGATTTCTGGCCGGTGGCCAGCTCGGTGCGGCGGCGGTTAAGTTCCTCCAACTCCTGTTTGCGGCGTTCTACCTGCTCCTGCTCGCGCCGCAGGGCCATGAGCTGGTCCTGGCGCTCCTGGATTTCACGTGAAATGTCCTCGACGGCTTTGTCAGCCGACAGGGTGTTGTCGGGCAACAAAAGGTCGTCGCCCCCGGATTTGGCGCGCGGACTCATGGGATGACGATGGTGGTTCCAAGCCTGAGGTTGCGGGGGTTCGAGGTGGCTTCGGGATTGGCTTCCTTGATGCGCTCAACGCCGTAGGCAACATCATCGGGATAATATTGTTGGGCGATTTTCCAGAGACTGTCACCGGAAACGATGACATGGCTGCGGGCTGCGGCGGGGGCGATGGGTTCGGCGCGGGGCGGCGAGGGCGGAAAGTCGCCGGTGGTCGGACCGACGGTGACAAGGGGGGAGTCGGTGGAATGCTGAGGGGGCGGGGCGGTGGTGGAGGCAGTGGACGGCGGAACGGCCAGAACTGCGGCCTGTTCGTCACCGAGGCGGGCGAGGCGGGACTGAAGCTGGGCGACCTGTTGTTTGAGGTCGATGTTTTCGCGGGCGACGCGGGCGAATTCCTCGGCGTTTTGCGCGGTGGAATGGGGGAGGGTGATGGCGAAGTCGAGTTTGGATTTCTCGATGTAGTTGCGGACCTTGTCGGCATCCGGCGAGTTGGGGCGGGCGTCGAGGTAGCGTTGGAAGTGATGGATGGCGCTGACGGGATCGAGCTGTTTGTCGCTGTAAAGGAGTCCGATTTCGAGGTGGGCGCGGGCGGCTTCGGGGTTGGCGCGGAGGGCGGCCTCGTATTCGCGAATGGCACCGTAGAAATTTCCCTCGATGGCGAGGGTCGATGCGCGGCGGAAGTGGGGGTTGCGCTCGTCTTCGGCGTCGAGACCTTTTTGCGGGGGTTGGCAGGAAACGAGAATCAGGGCGAATGCGGCTACCAAAAGAGGCCAGGACAGATATTTCATGTTGCAGATAGTAAAGAACGCGGGTGCGGGCGCAAGCGAGAATCGGGATGCGGGTTTTTGCCCATGGGTTCTTCCTTCGAAAGCAAGGGCTACGCGGACGTGAAGACGGCTGGAAATCCGGCTTGATTTGCCGGACGCCTGTCCTAGGATTTCCGTTCCACCGGGGTCGTAGCTCAGTTGGTAGAGCACCACAATGGCATTGTGGGGGTCAGGGGTTCGAATCCCCTCGGCTCCACTCCCCCGCCCAAGTCGGCGGCGCGGAGAATGGAAACCACGGTTCAGGGCAGCGCGGACGCGCGCTCCTCGCGCCACTGCATCCCCTCCCACACCGACCGCACACGCGGCAGCAATGAGGCATCGATCCAATCCGGATGGATGTAACGCGGATAGACCGCGGGTCGTTCGCGCAATTCGATCCCATGCCGCTGCGCCGCCCGCGCGTAGGCGCTTTCCAGTTGCCAGGGGTGAACGGGATTGACCTCGTCGCGATTGGCGGAGATGCCGCCCAAATCATCGATCCACGGCAGCAACTCCTCCCAATACGGATTCAGGTTGGGGGGAATTTGAACCGCGACTCCGGGACAGATATCTCGCCAGTGGCTGATGAGTTCGTGATAGTCGTCGAGGCCCGGTGGCGGCGCGGCCACCCGCCCGTGCGAAGCCGGGTTCTCCACGTAATTCTGGATGAGGATTTCCTGTAGATGGTCGAATTCGGCGTGCAACGCGGCCAGGGCATCGAGGGAACGCAGGCGGCTGACGCGACTTTCTCCGAGACCGATAAGAATTCCACTGGTGAACGGAATGCCGAGTTGGCCGGCCGCGCGAATGCAGGCCAGCCGCCCGGCGGCCTTCTTCTCACACGCCACATGGGGCAGGTCGTCGATGTTCTCCAGCATCAGTCCCATCGAAACGTGCCAGGGGCGCAGCCGCTCCAGCATGGCGGGGTCCAGAGCGCCAAAATTTCCGTGCGGCAACAGGCCCGCGTCCAGCGCGCGTCCGGCCGCCCATTGGATGAAGGCGGTGATGTCGTCGAAGCCCCGATGCCGCAGGATGTCCCGGTGTGTGCGGGAAGCTCCCGGATGCTCGCCGGAAATCAGCAACGCCTCGTGGGCGCCACGCTCCCGCGCACTCGCCAGCAATCGGTTGCATTCCACTTCGGACAACAACCCCTCCGCGTCCGTGCGAAAGCCGCAATAAACGCAGTGCCACGGGCAGTCGTGGGTGATGGTCAGCGTCACCGACGACGACCAGGTGACAAAACGGGCGGGTGGGGGCATGGTAATTGACTTTGCAAAGTGCGTCCCGGGAGCTACTAAGTCAACCGTTGAACACACGAAATTTGGCGATCCAAGAGGCGGGCACCGTGGTGCTGGCCGTAGTTGTTTTGATCCTGTTGACGCTCTGGGCTTTCCCTGTGGTGACCGTCCTGCCACTGGCGATCCTTGCCGCCATCTTTCTGTTTTTCCGCAACCCCGACCGCACCGTCCCCGACGACCCCCTTGCCATTGTCAGCGCTGCCGATGGCAGGGTGATCTCCGTCGAGGAAACCGAAGACGTCCACTTCACCCAAGAGAAGATGCGGCGGGTGGCGGTGTTTCTCTCGGTGTTGGATGTCCATGTGAATCGCAGCCCGGTGAACGGTCGGCTGGAAAAACTCCACCATCATGCCGGCGACTTTCTTGACGCCCGCGATCCGGAAGTGGATGTGAAGAACGAGGCGGTCAACTGGCTGATCCAGACCGACCGCGGGCCTGTGGTCATGCGCCAGCTTGCTGGACTGATCGCCCGCCGCATCGTCGCCTGGTCCGCGCCGGGCGAGGTGCTGGCCAGAGGCGCGCGGGTCGGACTGATCAAATTTGGTTCCCGCACCGACCTCTACCTGCCGTTGGACTGCGAGGTCTTGGTGCGCGCCGGGGACCGGGTCAAAGGAGGCGAAACCGTCATCGCCCGCTGGCCGAAAGGCGGAAATTGAAAGACCCCCACAACAGCAAAGTCTATCTGCTGCCCAACTTGATGACCGCCGGCAACCTGTTCTGCGGGTTCATGGCCGTGCTCCAAATTCTGGAGGGCACCCTCCAGCGCCAGACCGGCATGGAAGGCTGGTGGCAGCATTACGAGATGAGCCTCTACTTCATTCTCGGGGCGTTCCTCTTCGACATGCTCGACGGTCGCGTGGCCCGCCTCGGCGGCCAAGAAAGCCCTTTCGGCAGGGAATTCGACTCCCTGGCAGACATCGTCTCCTTCGGCGTCGCTCCGGCCCTTTTGGTCTTCAAGATTGTGCTCTACGAGATGCCCAACCGCGTTGGCTGGATCATCGCCTTCATTTACCTTGCCTGCGGCGCTCTGCGGCTGGCCCGCTTCAACGTGCTCGCTTCCCAACCCGACGACAGTGCCCTCAAGGAATTCCGTGGCTTCCCCATTCCCGCCGCCGCCGGACTCACCGCCTCCATCACCCTGCTTCTGCTGCACGTCTATGAGGCCGACCGTGCCATCGGCAACTGGAAATACGCCCTGGCCGGTCTCATGCTTTTCCTCAGCTTCATGATGTTCAGCCGCGTGAGCTATCCCAGCTTCAAAGCGCTGGACTGGCGCACTCGCCGCCCCCTGCCCCATCTCCTTGGCATCATCCTCGTAACAGGATTTATCCTCATCAACTTTCGTTACACCCTCGCCATCGTTTTCACCGGCTACCTCCTCTACGGCTTTCTCCGCCCCTACATCGGCAAACGCTGGCGCCCCGGTCCCGACATCGAAGAAGACCAACCGGCCCCCTGATCGTTCCCCCGCCGCTTGCCCCTGCCGAGCGGTCGGCCAACCAACCGATCCGTCTCCTCAAGCACTACCTGTCGATGGACACACCTCGGTGCGCATGCAAATCATGTCCGCCCCCTGCCCCTGAAACCGGAGGCCCATCCCACGCTGGATCGCGCACCCACTTACCATCTGAGACGGGCAGGTGCCCGTCTCAGATGGTAAAATAACGAGAGGTTGCGGCTTGAGATGCGAAAGCGGGTCCCTATCGTGTTTCGATGGTGTTGCCCGTCGAACCCGAAAAGAACGATCCCAGCCTCGATGTCCTCGTGGACCGGCTGGACTTGCTGCTGGGCACTTATTTGTCAGGCGGTGCGGCGGTAGGCCTGGAGTTGAGTGTGGAGCAGATCGACCGCGTGCTGGACGCCGTGGTGGAGACGTTGGCAGGCGGTCCACCGGTGGATTTCGGAACGGACGCGCCGGGGCTGTTCATGCAGGGGCTGCTGGAGGAAATCGGCGTGGAATTGGAAGGCATCTACGAGAAAAAGACACTCGAGGACGGCTCCGAACCGTATGTGCCCATTGCGTCCCATGTGAAGTCCGCTTGCATCGCCCGCCTGCGGGTGCGGTTGCGGGAGGGATAGTGAACGTCAGCGCTGGACCTCGAAAACCAGTTTGCGGTTGATGAGGAAGTAGCGGACGCCGGAGTAGATGGTGATGGCAAGTGTGAGATAGAGCATGGGGACGTAAATCCACACGCGGGCAGCATCGATGGGAGTGGGGTCCACGCCCCACTCGGCCAGGGAAAGCAGGGCCAGGCCGATGATGACGGTGACGATCTGGGAGATGGTTTTGTGTTTGCCCATTTTTTCGGCGGCGAGAATGACGCCTTTGGAGGCGGCGAGGGTGCGCAGCCCGGTGATAAGGAATTCGCGGGCGATGATGCAGCTGACGATCCATGCCGGTGCCCAGCCATGGGAAGAGAGGCCGATGTAGGCGGCGGCGACGAGGATTTTATCGGCCAAAGGGTCGAGTAGTTTGCCGAGGTCGGTGATGAGGTTGAGCTTGCGGGCGAGGTAACCGTCGAGCCAGTCGGTGAGACTGGCCAAGACAAAGACGGCCAGCGCGATAAATCCGGAGCCGCGAATGTCAAGTTCGAGGGCGAGGATGAAGAATCCGCACAGGAAGAGCCGTCCGACGGTGAGGCGGTTGGGCAGGTTCATGAACCGGGGATGCGCACGCGCTGGACGCCGGACTGTTCGTATTTACCAGCGTTGTCGCCATTGAAGATGATTTCGATGGCGGAGGCCTCGCGCATGGTGATGATGAATGCCTCGGCCTGCCAGGCTTCCCCGGCGGTGAACGGCGTGACCCGCCCCGGAGGCAGCAGGTCCTCGAAGACGATTTCTTCCCGCCCACCACGAATGGCGATGACACGGACCCAGCGCTCGCGGTCGGAGGCCAGTGGTTCGGCGCGGAGTTGGAGAAGATGGGTAACCGCGTCAGGGACGGTGGCTTCGGCGGCAGCAGGTGCTTCCATTCCTTCCACCGGCAGGGCGCGCGGCACGGCGGCTGGGTCGTCGGAAACAGGGACGGCGCGCGGGGCCGCGGGCTCAACCACCTCGGCGCGCGGGGCGGGGCGTTCCACGGGTTCGGCGCGCGGCGGGGCAGCGGGTTCGGTTCCTTCGACGGGTGTGGCGCGGCGTGGGGTGACGGCCTGCTCGGCGAGCACGGCGGCGGACACATCCTCGACGACGGCGCTGGGGACCGGCTCCATTGGCGCAATGCCATCACCGGCGATGGCGGGCCAAACCTGGCGGACTTTCAGACCGACGATGACCATGGCGAAAACAATGACAGCGCCGATGAGAATGAGTCCGAGGCCCTGGGCGGTGGCGACCGGAGTTTTTGCGCGATCAGGGATGGCCTCGAAGTCCTCGGTCTGGAGTTCGAGCATGTCGATGGTTTGCTCGACCTCGCCGTCGAACTGGCGCAGCAGGGTCCAGCCGTCGAGTCCGAGTTCGCGCGAGTAGATGCGCACAAAGCCACGGGCGTAGGCCATGCTGGGCAACAGGTCGAACTGGTCGCCTTCGAGTTTTTGGAGCAGATCGGCTTTGAGTTTGGTCCGGCGGGCGGCCTCTTGAATGGTCCAGCCTCTGGCCTCGCGTGCTTTTTTCAGCTGCGCGCCAATGCTGGAAGTACCGGATTCGGTTGATGTGTTCACGATTAAAAATAGCTTTCTATATCCACTTGGTCCAGATCGACCATGATTTCCCTGTCTTTAGCGCCGTCTTTGCCCGCGACAATGCCTTTCTGTTCCAGCCAATCGGTAACCCAGGCGGCGCGGGTGTAGCCAATGCGCAGGCG
>CAZTYG010000046.1:0-2500 GCA_964617445.1 uncultured Blastochloridaceae bacterium | reverse complement strand
TTTCCTGCCGCATGATCTCATAACAGCGCGTGACCAGATCGGCATCGTCGTCGGAGAGTTCCTCCTCCTCCCGGCCGCTGCGTTTGTTGAGCTTCTGATGAATTTCGGCCTCGTAGGATGGGGCGGACTGCTTGGAGATGAAATCCACGACGGCGGAGACCTCCTCATCGGAGACGAAGGCACCCTGAGCGCGCACGAGTTTGGAAGAGCCGGGGGGAAGGTAGAGCAGGTCGCCTTTGCCGAGCAGGTTCTCGGCGCCGTTTTCGTCGAGAATGACGCGTGAGTCCAGAGCGCTGGGGACTTGGAAGGCGACGCGGCAAGGAACGTTGGTTTTGATGACCCCGGTGACGACCTGGGCGCGCGGAGTCTGGGTCGCAATGACCAGATGGATGCCGGCCGCGCGGGCCTTTGCGGAAAGACGGGCGATGGCGACCTCGACATCCGCCGGGGTGGTGTTCATGAGGTCGGCCAGCTCGTCGATGATCACAACGATGTAGGGCAGGCGGTCGGGCAGGGGTTCCTCGCCGGAGTCCAGTCCGGGCAGCGCGACCTCCTCTTGGATTTCAATCTCACCGGCCTCCAAGTTCTCCTCGAGGTCGAGTTTTTCCGGCTCCGGTTTTGCATGCGCGGGGGCGCGGGAGTTGAAGGCAAGGATATTGCGAACCCCGGCGCGCGCCAGCATTCGGTAGCGTTTTTCCATCTCGTTGATGACCCAGCGCAAGGCGATGAGCACTTTCTTGGGCTCGGTGACCACCGGCACCACCAAGTGCGGCAGGGAATTGTAGATTTGCAGTTCGACAACCTTCGGGTCCACCAGGATGAGTTTCAGATCATCGGGGCTGAAGCGGTAAAGCAGGGAGAGCAGCAGGCAGTTCATGCAAACCGACTTGCCTGAGCCGGTGCTGCCGCCGATGAGGAGATGCGGCATGTCGGCGAGGTCACCCATGAGCGGCGCGCCATAGACGTCCTTGCCCAGCGCCAACGGCAGGCGGCCTTTGTGCTTTTTCCATGTGTCGGTTTCCAGCAGGTCGCGAAAGACGATCTTGGCTTTCTGGCTGTTGCCCACCTCGATGCCCACGGTGTCTTTGCCGGGGATGGGTGCCAGGATGTTGACTTTTTCCGCCTTGAGCGCGCGGGCGATGTTTTTTTGGAGACCGGCAATCCGCTCCACACGCACACCGGGCGCGGGGTAAACCTCGTAACGGGTGATGGTGGCCCCGCGGGTGATGTCGCCGGCGCTCACCTCGATGCCGAACTGGCGGATGGTATCGATCAACAGACGACTGTTTTCTTCCAGATTATCAGGGATGCTGAGGCCGCTGCCGTCGTTGACGGTGAGCAGATCAATGGTTGGCAGCTTGTAATCGGTCAACGGCGCGACCGGCTCCAACGGCGGAATCGTTGCGGATTCGGATTTTTCCCTGCGGGCGCGACGCGGCGTGGTGGTGGGTTCGGCGGTATCGGTGACATCCTCAGCGACGGGCGGGGCTTCGGGCGCGGCGAATGAGGGCTCCGGCTCCCCGGCGGGTTCGGGGCGCAGAGTGGTGTCGATCACCCGCGGGCGCGGCACGTCGGGCAACGCGGCATCGACCGGCACCGGGTCCTCGCCGGAACGTTTGCCCTGCTTGGCCAGGCGTTTGCGCAGCTTCTTTTCCTCGCGCTCCAACCGTTTGCGCTCCAGATCGATGCGCTCAAGGGGGTCAGCCGCTTCCAACCGCGCCTGCTCCCGGGCTTCCTGCCAGGCCTGGAAGGCCTTCCAGGCCCGCTGGCTCAACTCGATCGGACGCACCTCGAAGAGCAGGATCAAACTCACGAAATAAACCAACCCCAGAATGATGACCGCGCCGGCCTTGCCCAGCATGGCCGCAAAAAAACGGTCATTGAGCACATAGCCGGTAAACCCGCCGGGCCAGTCGATCCCGTGGCCCTCGCCCATGAACGGTTGGATGATCTGTAGCAACCCCGCACCGGTCACCACCAACAAACCGAACCACAGCGCCTTGAACCGGTAGTCGATTTTTTTGTTATAAAAGAATATCCCCACGCCTCCCACCACCATCACCAAAGGGAACAAATAGGCGGAAAGACCGAAGAGGAACATCAGCCCGCCGGAGAGGAAAGCGCCGATGGGGCCGATGAAATTGGCCACCTTCTCATTGGCGGGAGCCGCGAAGAAACCGAGATCGCGCGGATGAAACGAGATCAGCGAAAGGAACAGGAGAAAGCCCAGCGACACCAGAACGATGGCGATGATCTCCTGCAGCAGGCGGTTTTCGATGACAGACGGGGCTTTGGCCATGAGATATTGCGTGAAACTAGACGCCCCCATGATACAGTGAAAGCATCTTGTGGAAGAAGTGTTTATTCGCGGCAGCCGGATTGCTGGTTCTGGCTTTGGCGCTCCGTTGGTTGCTGGCACCCGATCCGTTCGAGCTGTTTCTGGCCGAAGTCGATGACATGCTGGCTCTGGCCAACGAGGGTCGCCACGGGCGCCTCGTGG
>CAZTYG010000045.1:5954-10554 GCA_964617445.1 uncultured Blastochloridaceae bacterium | reverse complement strand
CGGAGCCAAAATCCATCCCGCCACCAAAACATTTCAGGCCCTGCGCATCGCGGTCAATGACGAGTTGGGAGCGTTGGACGCCGCACTGGACGCCGTACCCGTCGCGCTGCGCCCCGGCGGACGGCTGGCCGTTATCAGCTTTCACGAACTGGAAGACCGGAGGGTCAAAACGTTCATCCGCCACCGCTCGACCGCCGAGATCACCGGCCCTGCCTCGCCCTTCGGACGCCCCAATCCTGACCACGACCTGCACGATTTGGGCCGCTGCCTTCCCTCCGACACCGAAGTCCAACGCAATCCCCGCGCGCGCAGCGCCCGCCTGCGCGGGGCGGAGAAATTGCCATGAGCCGCAACCGCATCCGCTCCAAAAACTCCATTCCTTTCCGTCACATCGGCAAGCTGTTGGGCGCCGCCTGTCTCATCACATTTTTTGCCCTGCTCTTCGTCTATCTGCGCGTGCGCATCATTGACGCCGCGGACGAGGTCCGGTTGCTGGAAGTCCAGCTGCAGGAAATTCTGGAGAAGAACAACGGCCTGCAGGTCAACATCGAGCAGATGAAAAGCCCGGCCAATCTGCAGCGCGCGGTGCGGTATTTTCGTTTGAACATGGTGGACATCTACACCGCCGGACTGGATGTGCGCGAAGGACCCGCGCCCGCGCGTTCCATGCCGTCGGCCGGCCATTTGGCCGCCCGCCCGAAGGAGGAACCGTGAACCGCCCGGCGCCATGGCGCATCCTGGCGGTGGTGCTGGTTTTCTCCCTGGGATTCACCATCATCTCCGCGCGACTGGTCTGGGTCCAGCTCGTCAACCACGAGGAATACCTGGAGCGGGCCGACCGCATGCATTTCGTGGTGGTGCCGGTTTCCCCCCGGCGAGGCAGCATTCTCGACAACAACGGCCACATCATGGCCCGGACCCTGACGGTCACCGATCTCCGCATCGATGGCCGTCTGGCCCATGAGACCGACGGCGAACTGGAGCGGATCGCCGCCGCGATCGGGCACAACCCCGCCGAGTTTCGCGCAACAGTCAGTCCCGCCAATCGTTACCTGCTTCTGCGCCAGGAACTTACCGAGGCGGAACAACAGGCTCTGCGCGAACTGAATTGCCGCTCCCTGATCTTTGAGCCACGCCGCAACCGCGTCTATCCCAATGCCCACGAGGGCAGCCACGTTGTCGGTTTCACCAACCGCGAGCGTCGCAATATCGAGGGGTCCAGCACGCCGTATGAAATCGAGATCGGCATGGACGGCATGGAACGGGTGATGGACAACTATCTGCGCGGCGTTCCCGGCGAGCGCCGAATGGCCCGCGATGCCCGGCGGCGCGAGATCGCGGAGTTCCGCCAGCGCGACCGCGCGCCGCGCGATGGTCTCAACGTCGTGCTCACCCTCGACCAGGGTGTTCAGCACGCCGTTGAAAACGAGGCTGACCGGCTGGCGCGCGAATACCGGCCCGACGCGGTTCACATCATTGTCGTCCGTCCCGCCACCGGAGAAATTCTCGGTCTGGCCAACCGTCCCACCTACGACCCGAATGATCGCACCACCATGCAGCCTGAAAATTTGCGCAATGCCGCGCTCATGGACATCTACGAGCCAGGATCGACCTTCAAGGTGATCAGTCTGGCCGGAGTGCTGGCTGAACGGGTGGCCGACCTGGACACGCCCATATTCTGTGAGAACGGAGAATTTGTTTACGCCAACCGATTAGTGAGGGACACCACCGCCGTCGGCACTGTTCCATTGCGCAAGGCCACCGCCATCTCCAGCAATATCGCCTTCGTCAAACTCGCCCTCATCATGGGCAATGACAAAACCTACCGCAATATTCGCAACTTCGGCTTCGGCGAACTCCAGCAGAATCCCACCCAGGCGCTGCGCGGGGAGGAGCGCGGCATTTTGCGTCCTCCGCATTACTGGAGCCGGCTTTCCCCCACCAGCATTCCCACCGGCTACGAGGTTGCAGTGACCAACCTGCAAATGGCCATGGCGGTTTCCGCGATCGCCAACGAGGGCAAACTCATGGAGCCCCGCCTGGTCCGCCGCATCCAGGACGACGGCGGCCGCACCGTCAAGGAATTCGTCCCCCGCATCGTCCGCCAAGCCGTTCCGCGCGAGGTTGCCGCCGAGGTGGCCGACGCTCTTACCGCCGTGGTGGATGAGGGCACCGGACGTTCGGCGCGGGTGCCGGGGTTCAGTGTGGCCGGAAAAACCGGAACCGCCATCAAACTGGTCAACGGCGCCTATTCCCGCGAGGGCAACTATGTTGCTTCTTTTATCGGTTTCATGCCAGCCGAGGACCCCCAGTTCGTCGTATCGGTGGTGGTGGATAATCCGCGCGGTGGCGAACAGTTGCATGGCGGTCAGGTCTCCGGTCCCGCCTTCCGTAACATCGCCATTGCCACCGCCCAGCAGCTCAACCTCGTACCGCAACGCGCCCCGCGCGCCATTGTGGCGGAAAGGCCCGCACCATGAGGTTGAAAGAAGTTATGAGTGGTGTGGAATATCTGGACTGGACCGGGCCGGACGACGCCGAAGTGCGCTCGGTCGTCTGCAACGCCGCGCAGGCCGGTCCCGGCTCGCTCTTCTGCACATGGACCGGAGCGCGTTCCGACGGCCACCAGTTTGCCCCCGCCGCCCTCGATCAAGGTGCTTCGGTGCTGGTCGTCGAGCGTGACGTGGATTGCCCGGTCCAGATTCCCCGCATCCGTGTGGCGTCCGGTCGCCGCAGCCTTGCGCGCATTGCCGCCAATTTCCACGGCCATCCCGCCGCCAAGCTCGCCATGCTCGGAGTCACCGGGACCAATGGCAAAACCTCCACCGCCTGGCTCATCCACCATGTGCTCTGTGACCAGGACACCCCCTGCGGGCTGCTCGGCACCGTTGAATACCGCAGTGCAGGGCGCGCATGGCCCGCCGGACGCACCACACCCGAAAGCCTCGATCTCCAACGGCTGTTGGCGGATATGGTCGATGACGGTTGCCGTGCTGCGGTCATGGAGGTCTCGTCCCACGCGTTGGTGCTGGACCGGGTTGAGGGAATCGGCTTTCAGACCGCTGTATTCACCAATTTTACGCGCGACCACCTTGACTTTCACGGCACCATGGAAAACTACTTGGCCGCCAAGCGCCGCCTGTTCGAGGATTTGCGCCCTGGAGCCACTGCGGTGCTCAACGCCGACTGCCCGGAAACCGCGGCCGTCGCCGCCGTACTTCCCGAAGGCGTCAAACGTTCCCTCTTCGGTGTCTCCCGCCCCGCTGACCATCATGCCACCGACATCGAAACCACCCGCGACGGCATTGCCTTCACCTGGCATGTCGGCTCGCGGCGTCAATCGGTCTGCTCGCCCTGGATCGGCGCCTTCCATGTCTCCAACCTACTGGCCGCCGCCGCCGCTCTGCACGCCCACGGGCTGGATCCCGAGGTCATTGCCGGATGTCTGGAAAAAGTTCCCTGCGTTCCGGGCCGCATGGAAGTGGTTCCCCACACCGGACCCTTCACGGTGCTGGTCGATTACGCACACACCGATGACGCCATAAGCAAGGTATTAGAGACACTCCGTCCGCTGGCCTCCGGCAAACTCCGGGTTCTGGCCGGCTGCGGTGGTGACCGTGACCGCTCCAAGCGCCCGCTCAGGGCTCGAGCCGCAGTGGAACTGGCAGACGAGGCCGTGTTCACCTCCGACAACCCACGCAGCGAGGACCCCATGGCCATTCTCGACGAGATGATGACCGGCGTGCGCGGCTCGGACAACGTCCGGGTCATCCCTGACCGTGGCGATGCCATCGCCGCTGTCATCCGCTCCGCCCGCGAGGGCGATGTCATTTTGTTGGCTGGCAAGGGCCACGAGCGCACCCAGGAAATCAACGGTGTGCTTCATGCTTTTTCCGATGTGGAGCGCGCCGCCGCCTGCCTTGCGGAGAAAGGGGGCGCACTGTGAAACCATTGACGTTGGACGAGACCGCCCGTTGGTGTGGTGGGGAACTGCGCGCCGGTTCCCCCGACCGTTGCATCACACGCGTCTGCTCTGATTCCCGCGATCTCCGGCCAGGCGACCTGTTCGTCGCCCTCACCGGGGAGAACTTCGACGGCCATGAGTTCGTCCACGACGCCGTCTCCAAGGGTGCCATCGCCGTGCTCGCCGCACGTGTGCCGGACGGCTTTCAAGGCGGTTGGATTTCGTGTAAAGATCCGTTGGCCGCCCTCCAAAGCCTGGCCGCCGCATATCGCCGGATCATGCCCGTCCGTGTCATTGCCGTTACCGGCAGCTCCGGGAAAACCGGCACCAAAGAAATGATCGCATCGATCCTGCGGACCCGCCACGAGGTCCTCGCCACCAGCGGCAATCTCAACAACCACATCGGAGTCCCTCTCACCCTGCTTTCCCTCAATCCCGGCCATGAATGGGCCGTGGTGGAAATTGGCATGAACCATCCGGGTGAAATCCGCCCTCTCGCCGATATGGTCCGTCCCGACATTGCCGTGGTTACCGCGGTTGGTTGGGGTCACGTGGAACATTTTGACGATCGTGACGCCATCGCGCATGAGAAGGGCCAGGTGGTGCGGGCACTGGGACAGGAGGGTGTCGCTGTTC
>CAZTYG010000045.1:0-5944 GCA_964617445.1 uncultured Blastochloridaceae bacterium | reverse complement strand
CTCAATGCCGACAATCCATGGGTGGCGAAAATGGCCTCTTATGCCCCGGCGCGTATCTTGCGCACGGGTGAAGGCGCGGGCGCGGAGGTGGACCTGCGTTGGGAGGCGGGGGCGACCCGTGCCGACGGTCAGGAGATGACGCTGCATCTTTCCACCGGCCCGCTGCATGTCGTGCTGCCTTTCCCCGGCTGGCATATGGCCGCCAATGCCGCCCTGGCCGCCGCCTGTGGGCTCGAAGCCGGTCTCTCGCCGGACGATATCGCCGCGGGTCTGGCCGCCGCTGCCCTGCCCAAGGGCCGGCTCGCGCTCCTCCCGCGCGGAACGGGATGGATTCTTGACGACAGCTACAACGCCAATCCCGACTCGATGGCCGCCGCGTTTCGAACTCTTGCCGCCCTGCCCGGGACCGGTCGCAGGGTCGCCCTTCTTGGCTCCATGGGCGAGCTGGGGAGTCGCGCCGCCGAGTTGCACGAAGAAACCGGTGCCGCCGCCGCCCGTGCCGGCATGGAACTGCTTTTCGCGATGGGACCCAACGCCGCCGACCTCGTGCGCGGTGCCACCGGTGCCGGGATGGACGCTGCTGCCGCCCGGACCTTTGCCGACCACCGGGAAATATCCGCCGCCTACCGCGCCGCAGCGCGGCCCGACGATATCATCCTGGTAAAAGGCTCGCGTTTCCAAGCCATGGAAAAAATCATGCCGTTGCTGGGGGGGGAGTGCTGATGTTGTATTACCTGCATCTTCTGGAGGAATTTTTCGGACCCTTCCGTGTGTTCGAATACCTCACCTTTCGTGCCATTGCCGCTGCGTTGACCACGTTTGTAATCATGTTGGTTTTCGCGCCGCCTTTCATCCGAATTCTCACCCGCCTCAAGATGGGCCAGCCCATCCGCCAAAAGGAAGAGGTCCATGTGCTCGCCGATCTGCATGGCGGCAAGAAAGGCACCCCTACCATGGGCGGGCTGCTCATCCTTCTTGTCCTCACCACCGCCTGCCTCCTCTGGATCCCCCTCGACAACGTTTATCTTTGGGTGGTCCTGATCCCCACTCTCCTGCTCGGCGGCCTTGGATTCATCGACGACTATCACAAGATCACCCGCAAAAGCTCCAAAGGCATCACCAGCCGCCAGAAATTCATCGGCCAGATTCTGGTCGCCGCCGCCGTCGGCGTGTTCCTCATCCATTATCCCACCACCGAAGCAGCCGCCCGAAGCCTCGAAATCCCCTTCCTCAAAACCGCCATCGTGGACAACCTCGGCTGGCTCGCCGTGGTATTTTTTGTGCTGGTCATCGTCGGCTCTTCCAACGCGGTGAATCTCACCGACGGTCTCGATGGGCTGGCCGCGGGCTGCATCACCATCGTCGCCGCTGTCCTCGCCATTTTCGCCTATCTCAGCGGTCACCTCCTCGCCGCCGAATACCTCCTGATGCCCTACTCCCCCGGCACCGGTGAGTTGACTGTCTTTTGCACCGCCCTGGCCGGTGCCGGCCTCGGCTTCCTCTGGTTCAATTGTCATCCCGCCAAAGTTTTCATGGGTGACACCGGCTCCCTCGCCATCGGAGGAGCCATCGCTCTGGTCTCCATTTGCATCAACCAGGAACTTCTGCTTGTCATCATTGGCGGGGTTTTTGTCATGGAAGCCCTCTCGGTGATTCTTCAGGTCGCGTCCTTCAAGCTCACGGGCAAACGGATATTTGCCATGTCCCCCATTCACCATCATTTCGAACTCAAAGGCTGGAACGAGTCCACCGTCGTGGTCCGCTTCTGGGTCATGGGCCTCATTCTGGCGCTCATGGCACTCGCCACCCTCAAACTGAGATGAACCCCGATGAACTTCACCGGAAAACAAGTGGTGGTCCTCGGCATGGGGGAAAGCGGACGCGCAGCCGCCGAGCTGCTTCTGGAGAAAGGAGCCTCAGTGATCATTCGTGACGAACTTCTGAACGAGCGTGTCGAGCGCGTCGCAGCACGTTTGCGTCAGCGTGGCGTGAGGGTCGAGGCGCCCGCATCCGCATTTTCCCCGTGCCGCTTCGATCTCGGCGTGCTCAGTCCCGGCATTGACCCTCGCGTCCCGCTGGTCCGCCAGCTCCGCGGGGAACAAACCCCTGTGATCGGTGAACTCGAGTTGGCCGCGCGCTTCTGCGAGGCTCCCATCGTCGCCGTTACCGGTACCAATGGCAAAAGCACCACCACCGAGATGATCGCCGCCGTCTTCACCGCAGCGGGCAAAAAAACCGCCGCCTGCGGCAATCTCGGACAACCGCTCTCCGACGTTGTGCGCGAGGGAGGGCACCTCGATGTTGCCACCGTCGAGGTCAGCTCCTTCCAGCTGGAAACCATCGAGACCTTTCGTCCGCGCGTCGCCGTCTATCTCAACTTCGCCCCCGACCACCTCGACCGCTACGCCTCGTTGGAAGAATACCGAGCCGCCAAGAACCGTGTATTCGAGAACCAGACCGCCGACGACTTCGCCGTGGTCAACCCCGATTGTATTCTGCCCGAACTGCGAGCCAAGCGTGTGACCATTCACGCTTACGGACGGGAGGCCGACTACACCTTTCGCGATGGCGCGTTGTGGGCCGGAGCCGAACGTGTCCTGGACCAGTCCGACACCGCGCTGGTAGGCCCGCACAACTCCGAGAACCAGCTCGCCGCGCTCGCCGTCGCCGACATATTCGGCATCGAACGTTCCGCCACCATCTCCGCATTGCGCGCCTACCGATCACTGCCCCACCGTTGTGAGTTGGTCGCCGGCCCCGGTGGCGTGCGCTGGATCAACGACTCCAAGGCCACCAACCTTCACTCCCTCGAATCCGCACTGCGGGGCATGGACCCGCCCTGTGTGCTCATCGCGGGTGGCAAAGACAAAGGTTTCGATTACGCCGCCATCAAACACCTTCTGGCCCGCCACGCGGCCCACGTGGTCCTCATCGGCGAGGCCCGCGAACGCATGCACGAGGCATGGTGCCAGCATGTTCGTTGCCAGCGCGCGGACACTTTGGACGAGGCTGTTGCCGTCGCCGCCCGCCAAGCCGTGCCTGGACAGACAGTCCTCTTTTCCCCCGGTTGCTCCAGTTACGACATGTTTCGCAACTTTGAGCACCGCGGCGATGTTTTCCGAGAAGCGGTCAGACAACTGACCGTCCCCACCACCACCCCGAACAGGAGATAAAAAAATGAATGAAACCAACCCCATGAACAAACCCGCGGCCGGCGGAAAACTTTCGACCATATTCCTGGTCGTCCTCGGCCTCCACGTCGTGTTGATCGTGTGCTTCCTCGCCTACAGCATGTTGAAGGGCGACGCGCGCATGGACGACACCGCCTACATCACCGACGAGCCGTCCGCGCCGTCGTCCTATATGACCGATGCGGAGCCCGCACCATCGGATGGCGGGCCGCTTGTGGTCACCGATGCCGACCCCACCCACGATGGCCGTCTGCACGATGCCTTCGCCGGTGGCATGCCCATGCCCGCCAGCGACGACCCCGTCTGGACCCGTGTGCCGGAGCCCGCACCGCGCGGTCCCGCGCCTGTCTCCCCGCGTGATCCCGCCCCGTCCGTGGCCCGCGGCGTCACCCCCGAAGTGGTGGCTCCAGCTCCGGCGTCCGTCCGCACCCCCACGCCCGAACCGGCCCGCTCCGCGACCCACACCGTCGTAAGCGGCGATTCGCTTCACCGCATCGCGCGCAATCACAATACCACCGTGGATGCTATCCGCTCCGCCAACAAACTCAGTGGTGACATGATCCGGATCGGTCAGGAGCTGGTCATACCCGGTTCCACCGCCGCCCAGACACAAACGGTCGCGCGTCGTGCCACCCCCGTATCGGCTTCCGCGCCCGCATCCTCCGGCTTTATCAACCACACCGTCGAGCGCGGCGACACCCTCTGGGGGGTCGCTCAGAAATACAGAATCAGCGCTGCCGAGTTGGCCCGTGTCAATGGCATCGATGACCCCTCCCGCCTTCGTGTCGGGGCCGTTCTGAAAATACCGGTCGCCGGCGGAGAGCGGCAGGATGTTGCCACCCCGCCCGCCCCGCGCGGGCCCTCCGACATGGCCATGAGCCGCTGATCAGAAAGAAAATATCCCATGTTCCGCAATAGCGCCTACATCCTTCTGCTCTGTGTCATCGTGCTGATCTCCATCGGCATGGTGGCACTCAGCAGTGTCGGCGCTTACGTCCCGGCCAACAACGGGGATCAATTCTACTTCCTGACCCGCCAGGCGATTTTCCTGGCGGCTGGAATGGTGGTGTTGGTCGTGGCGGCGCGGTGGGATTATCACCACTGGAACAAATGGACGTGGCTGGCGCTGCTCGGCGGCATGGTCCTGATGCTGCTGTGCTTCGCGCCGGTGATCGGGGTCCAGGTCAAGGGAGCCAACCGCTGGCTCGATCTCGGCTTCACCCGCGTTCAACCCGTCGAAGCCGTCAAGTTCGCCTATGTCGCCACCCTCGCCGCATGGCTCGGCTTCCGCCAGAAAACCATTGAGACCTTTCGTGATGGCATATTCGTCCCCGCCATCATGCTCTGCGCCGTCGTCGCCCTCTGTATTCTGCAGGACGATCTCGGCACATCCATGCTTCTGATCCTGGTCACCGGTGTCATGTTGTTTCTGGCCGGGGTCCGGCTCGCCCACCTTGCGCCCCTGCCGCTTCTTGGCGTCGGCGGCATCCTGATCATCGCCCTCTCCATGCCGCAACGCATGGCCCGTATCGACGCCTTTCTCAACCCCGATGCCCACGCCACCACAGCTGGCTACCAGGCGCTCAACTCCCTGATTGCCTTCGGAACCGGCGGTCTCACCGGTCGTGGCCTTGGCAAGAGTGTACAAAAAATGCACTATCTTCCCGAAGCACACACCGACTTCATCTTCCCCATCCTCGGCGAGGAGCTGGGTCTTGTGTGTTCGCTGACGGTGGTGCTCTGTTATCTCCTGCTGGTCCTCTCCGCATTCTACATTTCCGCCCATGCCCCCGACCGCACCGGCATGTTGCTTGGCTTCGGGGTCACCTCCCTGCTCGCCATCCAGGCCGCCATGAACATCGCCGTTGTCACCCGCATGGTTCCCACCAAAGGCATCGGTCTTCCCTTCATCAGCTACGGCGGCTCCAACCTCATCATGTGTTTCTTGGTGGTGGGAATTATACTCAATATTCATCGTCAGGCGGTTTATGAAACCGGAAGGCACCGGGGCACCCTGCCGCCAGTCATGCGTGGGAGGGCGGCCTGAATGGCGCGCATCGCCATCGCCTGCGGCGGCACCGGCGGCCACCTCTATCCGGGGTTGGCTGTCGCCGAACGTCTCCGTTCCCGCGGCCATGATTTGAAACTCTACGTTTCGGACAAGCCCATCGACCGCATCGTCATGGAGTCCGCGCCCGGTTACGACCATGCCGTGGTCCCCGCCATCGGCTGGCCCGGAATCAACTTGCACGCCTTCCGTTTCTGCCGCCAATTCCTGCGTGCCTATCGAGCTGCCGTGGACGAGGTCCGAGGCTTTCGGCCCGATGCGGTGCTTGGCATGGGCGGCTTTGTTTGTGCCCCTCTGCTCCTCTCCGCCCGTCGCCGCGGTGTTCCCACTCTCCTCCACGAATCCAACGCCATTCCCGGCAAGGTCACCCGCTGGCTCGGCCCCCGCAGCGACCGTCTCCTGCTCGGATTCGATGAATGCGCGAGCCACCTCCCCGGTGCCGAAATCCGTGTCACCGGCACACCCGTGCGCACCTCCCTCGGACGCATCAACCGCGCCGAGGCCGCCCGTTTCTGGGAACTGGACCCCACCCGTTTCACCCTCGCCGTCATGGGCGGCAGCCAGGGTTCCCGTGGTCTCAACCATATGGCCATTCGTGCTGCATCCCGCTGGAAACACCTCGCTGATCGACTTCAAATCATCCACCTCGCAGGCTCCGGGGAGGAGGACCTGATCCGCATGAACT
>CAZTYG010000044.1:0-10598 GCA_964617445.1 uncultured Blastochloridaceae bacterium | reverse complement strand
AGTATTACGGGCGGATGAATTTTTTGAAGGGCGGGCTGGTGATGGCGGACATGGTGACGACGGTGAGTCCGACTTACGCGCGGGAGATTCAGACTCCAGAGCAGGGTTGCGGGCTGGACGGGGTGCTGCGGGAGCGGGCGACGGCAGGGCGGTTGGCAGGCATTCTCAATGGCATCAATACGCGCATCTGGAATCCGCAAGACGATGAGCATCTGCCGTCCACGTATGGGGCGGAGAATTTGGCGGGAAAGACACGATGCCGGCTGGCGTTGTTGCGAGAGCTGGGGTTGAAGTCGCCACCGAAGGAGGGGGCGTTGCTGGGGATGATTGGTCGCATGGTGGAGCAGAAAGGATTCGACCTGGTTCTGGAGGCAGTGCCGGAGATACTGGCGCGGGGATGTGCGTTGGTGGTGCTGGGCTCGGGGGAAAAAAGTTACGAAGACGCCTTCTTGAAGCTGGCACAGACCCACCCGGATCGGATATGTGTAAGGACCGGCTTCGACGAGGGTATGGCGCACCGGATCGAGGCCGGATCGGATTTGTTTCTCATGCCATCACAATTTGAACCCTGCGGGCTCAACCAGCTCTACAGCCAGCGTTACGGCACGCCGCCGGTGGTGCGTGCGGTGGGCGGGCTGGCGGACTCGGTGGTGCCGTGGGACGGGGAACACGGGACGGGGTTCACGTTCACTTCGTATGACGCGCGGGCGTTGCTGGGGGTGCTGGACGAGGCTCTGGCGTTGAAAGCCGACAACCAGCGCTGGAACGGGCTGCGCCGGGAAATCATGCGGCTGGACCATTCCTGGGACCGTGCGGTGCCGCAATACACTTCTGTTTATCAAGCCACCTGAATTCCGAACCACCGCCATGTCACAACCCGAAATCCGCAAAGACCCGATCGTTGGCCGCTGGGTGGTATTCAGCCCGGAACGACTGCGCCGACCGCAGGATTTTGCGGTGCACCACCAAGTGCCGCCGGACCCGGCGGGGGACCCGTTTATGGAGGGCCATGAGTCGTTCACTCCACCCGAAGTGTGGGCGGAACGCGGAAATACCCCGCCCAACGGTCCGGGCTGGAGAGTGCGGGTGGTGCCGAACCGATATCCGGCACTGCGGGTGGAGGGGGAGTTGGACAAGGAGGCGGTGGGATTCTACGACCGGATGAGCGGGATCGGCGCGCACGAGGTGGTTGTCGAGACGCCGGAGGTGGATAAGGAGTTGGAGGACCTGGACCTGGCCGATCTGGTGCACGTGGTGAGAGCGTGGCGGGCGCGCATGCTGGACCTGATGCGGGACAAACGATTCCGTTACATCATGGTGTTCAAGAACGTGGGGCTGCAGGCCGGGGCCTCTCTGCGCCACGCGCACTCGCAGATCATCGCCCTGCCGGTGACACCGATGGTGGTGAAAAACAAGCTACTGGCGGCACGCGAGTATTTCCGGGAGAAGGACCGCAATCTGTTCGCCGATATTCTGCGCAACGAGATCAATGACGGCGAGCGGATGGTGTTGGAGAACGACGGATTCGCGGCGTTCTGTCCGTTCGCCAGCCGTTTTCCGTTCGAGGTGTGCCTGATGCCGCGGACGCAGAGCGCGGATTTTCACGCGGCGCGGGACCACGAGCTGGTGTTGTTCGCCGACGCGCTGCAGCGGCTGCTGCGGGCCTACCGGCGGGGGCTGGAGCGTCCGAGCTACAATCTGATCCTGCACACCGCGCCGGTGCGCCGGGCGCGCACGGGCCACTGGGACACACTGGATTTCGATTTCCGTTGGCATGTGGAATTATTACCGCGGTTGTCGGGAGTGGCGGGATTCGAGTTTGGCACGGGGTTCTTCATCAATCCGGTGCTTCCGGAAGAGGCGGCGAGGTTTCTGCGCGGGGTCCATCATGGGAACGGGGGTGGGACATGAGCCATCCGCTGCCGGTGGTGCTGTTGTGGCACATGCACCAGCCATATTATGTCGATCCGTTGACGGGCCAGGCGTTGATGCCATGGGTGCGGCTGCACGCGGCGCGGGGTTACACCGACATGATCGCAATGGCGCGGCGGCATCCGGAGGCACGAATGACCTTCAATTTCACGCCGGTTCTGGTGCGGCAGTTGTTGGAGCTGGCGGAGGGGCGGGTGACCGATCCATGGCTGGAGTGGAGCCGTCTGGCGCCCGCCGACCTGGACGCGGCGGGGAGACGGGGCGTGATCGAGCATTTTTTCAAAATCCACTGGGGCAACCTGATCGAGCCGTTTCCGCGTTATCGCGAGTTATTGGAGTTACGGGGGCGCAGCGCGCACCATCGCGCGCTTGACGAGGCGGCGCGGTTGTTCACCGAGCGTGACCTGCGGGACCTGCAGGTGTGGTTTAACTTGAACTGGTGCGGGTTCGAGCTGACGCGGGCACATCCGGAGCTGGAGGAAATGCGGCGCAAGGGACGGGACTTTACCGAGGAGGAGAAGCAGCGGGTGCTGGACCTCCAGATGGAAGCGGTGGCGGGGGTTTTGGGGCGGTATCGTGAGGCGCGGGACGCGGGGGCCATCGAGCTGACGACCACGCCGTATTTTCATCCGATCATGCCGCTGGTGTATGATACTGACATTGCGGCCCGGGCGATGCCGGGTCGGCAGCTGCCGCCCCGGTTCCAGGCACCTGAGGACGTGTCCGCGCAGTTGCGCATGGCGCAGGAGCAGCACGAACGGGTGTTCGGCGCGCGGGCACGGGGAATGTGGCCCTCGGAAGGCTCAGTGTGCCCGGAGATTCTGCCGTTGATGGCGGAGCAAGGGATCGAATATTTCTGCACCGACGAGGACGTGCTGTTCCGCAGCCTTGAGGTGGACACGGAATGGAAGAGGCCGGTGGACCATCTGGAGTTGTTTCAACCGTGGACATGTGCGCACGGGGACGCGCGCATGCACGCGTTGTTCCGCGAGCGCCCGCTGTCGGACTACATCGGGTTCCACGCCTCGCGGACCCGGGCGGAGGATTCGTCCGGGCATTTGATCCACCATTTGGAGCACTTGTCCGAGGTGGTGAAGAATCCGAACGGCGTGGTGTGCCTGGTATTGGATGGCGAGAACGCGTGGGAGGCGTTTCCGGACGGCGGGGAATCTTTCCTGGACCTTTTTTATCGGCGGCTGACCGGATCAAAGAAGGTTGCTCCCATTCGCCTGGGGGATGCCTTCGAGGGGGTGGTGGCCGCGCCGGTGGTGAGACGGCTGCACAGTGGATCGTGGATTCAGGCAAACTTTGACATTTGGATCGGTGATCCCGAAGAGAACAAGGGTTGGGAATGGATCGGACGGACGCGGGAATTTCTGGTGAAGCATCTGGAGGAGAACAAGGTGGAGGAGGAGACGGCGCGGCGGGCGTGGGAGGAGATTTACGCGGCGGAGGGCAGCGACTGGTTCTGGTGGTACGGGCCGGATTTCCAGACCGATTGCGATATGATTTTTGACCTGTTGTTCCGCCGGCATTTGCAGAATGTGCACCGTTTGCTGGGGGTGGAGCCGCCGCTTTATCTGGATGTGCCGATCCGCCAGCGCGGGGGTGCCGACATCTTCCGGGCACCGGGTGCATATATCTCACCGAACATAACCGGCAAAGGCAGCGGCTTCTATGACTGGCTGGGCGCGGGACATTACGAGGCGTCGCGCGCGCAGGGGGCCATGTTTCAGGGGGACCTGCGGGTGCGGGACATTTTTTTTGGATTCGACCGCGAACTTTTTTATTTCCGGCTGGATTTCAAAACGCGTCCGGAAAAGGTGGTGGTGCAGTTCTGTCGTCCGGCGGAGGAGAAAGTGGTCATGATTCCCGGTGCGGGCGGGGTGACAGTAATGGGTCCGGAAGGCGTCAAAGCGGTCTGCGGCGGGAATTTGGAGATGTCGATGCCGCTGGCGGCGCTGGGCTTGTCCGGGGACGGAGAAAGGGGCGCAGAAGGGAAAATGATCGCGTTTGTGGTGCGGATTTTCGTGGATGAAACCGAGCTGGAGCGCTATCCGGCGCAGGGGTTGATGGAGTTCGCAGGACCGCAGGAGCAATTTGAACTGCGCAATTGGTTTGTCTGATGCCGAGGAAACGAGCAACCACCGAAGAAAACGGACGGAGTCTGCGGCTCCATCTGGCCTTTCACCACCATCAGCCGGTGGGCAATTTTCCGGATGTGTTGGAGGAGTGTTGTCAATTGTGTTATCTGCCGTTGTTGGAGGCGGTTGAGAAGCGCCCGTCGGTGAAGGTTAATCTATCATATTCTGGTCCTATTCTGGAGTATCTAGCGGAGCGGCATCCGGATTACCTGCGGCGGCTGCGGGAGTTGATCGCGGCAGGTCGGGCGGAGTTGTTGGCGACGGGTTTCTATGAGCCGATTCTGGCCGAGTTGGACGAGGAGGACCGGCAGGGACAGCTTGGGCTTTCACGGGAGTGGTTGCTGGAGAATGTGGGAGTCGCACCGCGCGGTGTGTGGCTGGCCGAGGGGGTGTGGTCGCAGGAGATGATACCGTCCTTGCGCGCGGCGGGGTTTGATTTCACGGTGATCGGACGCGAGCGTTTCCTGCTGGCGGGCGTGCCTCCGGTGTTGTTGCAGGGGCATCTTCTCACCGAACACCTTGGCGAGGTTTTTCATTTGTTCCCCAACGACGATCCGCTGCGCCAGATCATGCCGTATGGGGGAATCCCGGAGCTGACCAACTATCTGCGACGCACGGCCAATCGTGCGGGGGTGACGGCACTGACTTTCGCGGACGCGGCGGAGCGCTGGGGGGTGTGGCCGGGAAGTCATGCGCGGGTGGTGGCTTCCGGATATCTGGAGTCGCTGATGGATTTTCTTCAGGAGCAGTCCGGCTGGCTGCGAACCGGTTTTTTCAACGACCATTTGGAGAGCCATGCCCCGGCCGGGCGTTGTTACATTCCTCCGGGTGTTTCCAAGGAACTGGGGGCGTGGTCGCTGCCGGACGCGGCCCGGGGGGCGTTTTTGGATGCGCGCAGAAGTTTGGAACAGAGGTTCGATTCCCAGCAGTTCCTGCCGTATTTTCGCGCCGGATCATGGGCGGGCTTCAAGGCGCGGTATGACGAGGCCAACTGGATGGAAAAGAAACAGCTGCGGCTCAAACGGCTGGCGGCAGCGCGGGGACACTGCAGTGATCCGGCGTTGCGCTCGCATCTCTGGGCGGCCCAGTGCAATACCGCTTACTGGCATGGATCATCGGGGGGGATTTATTTCCCCCACCTGCGGGAGGCGGTGTGGCGGCATTTATTGGAGGCGGAGTCGCTGCTGACGGGCGGGGAGAAGAACGGGGAGTGGCGGGTGGAAGAGATGGATTTCGACGCCGACGGCCACACCGAATGGCTGGCATGCAACGGCATCCTGTCGCTGGTTTTGCAACCCTCCACGGGCGGGTGCTGCCGCGAGCTGAGCCACATTCCCACACGAATCAACGCCGCCAACACAATGGCGCGGCGGCGGGAGTCCCCGCCCGACACCCTCTCCCCGAACTCTCCGCCACCCGTGCCCGGCCCGGCGGACACACATCCGCGCGCATGGTTCCAAGACCTGCTGGTCAAACGCCACACCAGCGCCGAAGAACTGGAGTCGGGCCGTTACACTGATCTGGGGGATTTCCACGGCGGCGCCTACGAAACAGCGGCTCACGGGGCCGACTCCGATGGATGGTTTATACGGCTGGAGCGCGCCGGGAGCTTTGAACTCAACAGCGGTCCGCAACCTTTGAAGATCACCAAGACCTATCGATTGGATCATGGGGCACCGGGCCGTGTTCGGGTGTTTTATCGAATCGAACACACCGGGGACCTACCGGTGCAGGGGATATTCATGGTCCAATCCAACGCCGCCCTGCCGGGACGCGAGGAGAGGCTTGGTGTCCGCCTCGATGCCCAGGAGCGCCATGCCCGGCAGAGGTGGTATGAAGGAACGGGATCGGCGCTGCATCTGACAAGCGCGGACGCGGGGTTGTCCTGCAGACTGACCGCATCCGGAGGCGCCGCGTTTTGGTGCCATCCGCTGGAA
This sequence comes from uncultured Blastochloridaceae bacterium, assembly GCA_964617445.1. Taxonomy (GTDB): domain Bacteria; phylum Verrucomicrobiota; class Verrucomicrobiia; order Methylacidiphilales; family CAZTYG01; genus CAZTYG01. The sequence goes on along the minus strand of CAZTYG010000044.1, from coordinate 4,585 downwards.
TCCCCCCACCCCGGTATGAGCGGAGACGGAACGATTCTACAAGGTATCTGTTTTTCCTGCGGCTGGTTGATCGGCCTGATGCCTGAGGAGTCGGTGGAATTTGCCTTGGAATTGGATGTTGGTTCCGTGGGATGAGGACCGGAGGGTCTGTGCAGCCCGCAAGGCAATGTTTTGAAATCATCCAAAGAGGTGCAGAGCGCCGCCATCCAAAGCGGCCGTGGGTCAGCCTTTTTCGATCATGGCGTAGGCGGAGTGGTTGTGGATGGACTCCATGTTTTCCGCCTCCACCCGATACCAGGTGATGCGCGGCTCGGAGTTACAGCGCACGGCCACGTTGCGGACCAAGTCTTCCACAAAAACCGGGTTGTCGTAGGCCTTTTCGGTCACATGTTTTTCATCCGGGCGCTTGAGCAGCGAATAAACCCCGCAACTGGCCGACTCCTCAACCATCGCCACCAACTCCTCAATCCAGACATGTTCACTCATGCCGATGGACAGGGTCACAAAGCCGCGTTGGTTGTGGGCACCGCGGGCGCTGATGGCTTTGCTGCACGGGCACAGGGTTGTGACCGGAACGTTTACGGTCAGGCGCAGGTTGTAGTCGTCGCCATGGATTTCGGCGTCGAATTTCACCCCGTAATCCACCAACCCAACCGCGCCGGTGACGGGGGCTTTTTTTTCAAGGAAGAAGGGGAATTCCATTTCCAAGTGGGCGGCGTCGGCTTCGAGGCGCTTTTGCAGGGTCTTGAGGATGTCGGGCAGGGTTTCCACTTGGATGAGCCGTCCGTGGGAGTTGAGCACTTCGACGAACCGGCTCATATGGGTGCCTTTGAAGTGGTGAGGCAGGTCCACGGTCAGGGCGATGGTGGCCACGGTGCTCTGGCGGGTGTGGGCTTTGTCGGCCACCTCCACAGGGTGTTTGAGGCCTTTGACGCCGACCTTGTCGATCCGCAGACGCCGGGTGTCCGGGCTGCTCTGGGTATCATGCAGGGAACTTTTGGATTTCACGACAAGTTCGATCATGGCAGGGGCGGACGGCATAGGAAAGTTACAATAGCCCGAAAACAGCAGGACGCCAGCCGGGGCGCGGCTGGGATCAAACGGAAATATCCAGGGCGCATAGAAAATCCACTCGATAACCGCGTATATCGTGTGGACGGAGCAATCCGCCGAGCGCCCGCATCAAGGCGCTTGGACCCCGCGGGCATTTTCTGGCCGCGTTCACAAGATGTTTCAACCTTATGCGGAGGGAATTGCTTCTTGCGCAAAACAGATACACCAGACTGAACTGCAACACTCCTTCCAATCGTCTTTGCGGCGGCAAATGCCGCAGGCACCAACGGACATACCGGCTGAACAGCCAGCGCATCATGTCCGGATTGGCGCGGAACTCCGCGAGGGCCTCACCCACAGATACGCCGGTCGGCGGCCTGTAGGTTCTGAAAAAATGGGCGCGGTGGCGGTCGCGCAAGCGGTTGTGCGCCTCGCTTTCCCGCTGGTCCAGCACCCTTCGGGCGAAGGTGTTTTCCCCATGAACCCGGTAGCACATCAACACCCTGTTCAGATAAATGACAAGCGCGCCGGAGTATTGCGCGCCGAACACCAGAATGTCGTCCGCCCGCGTCCGCCACTCGCCCGTCTCCGGATAGGGCAGGATATCCCGCAGCAACGCGGTAGTCATGTTCAATGAGGATGTCTTTTCGTGTAAATAACGTCCGCAGCCGCCCAGGGCCAACCACCTGCGCTGCCCGATCAGTGTGTCCCGTTCCGCGCTGCGGTATTCGATCTGCTCATCCCCGAACGAACGGCACGCGGAATAGATCATGCCAGCATCGGGCCATGTCTCCCACGCTTCCCGAACCGCGGCGTGGCGATCCGTGGTGAAGAGGTCGTCGGCGTCCAGAAAGGAGACCCAATCCCCGCGAATGAGGGGCAGGGCGGCATGAAAGGAGGACAATTGCCCCCCGTTTTCCTTCCGGACCACCTCGATCTCCCCGTGCCGTGCGGCATAATCCTCCAAAATCGCCCCCGACCCGTCGGTGGACCCGTCGTCGACGACCAGAATCTAGTCGTAGGGCACGCTCTGGCCCAGCACACTGTCCAACGCCGCACCCAGGAAATTGGCGTAATTGAAATTATTGATCAGGCAAGTGCCCGATCCCGTCCGGGGGGGAATAGCTATTTTTCCTGTTTGTGGATGTGACAACCAGCCCAAGTTCCATTAAAGTGTCCCCCCGATGCAACGCCAATCTTACAACTTTTATGCGGCTGCCCTTGCCTGCCTTTTTATCCTACTGGCCCCGGCGACTCCCGCTTCCGCCATGGGACCGCGCCCCTCCGCCCCCGCCGAAGCTCCCGCTGCGAACTCCCCCGACAACGCCGAGATGCGAATGGCACCCGACTTCGACAACGTCCCGGTCATGGATAATGACGTCGAACCGAAGTTCCGCCAGGCTGCATTCATCCTCACCCGCTTCCTTCAGGAGGAACACTTCGCCCGCCGCCCTGTGGACAATCAGGTCGCCACCGAGTGGATCACCACATTCATGCGCGACCTCGACTATCTCCGCCTCTTTTTTCTCCAAAGCGATGTGGATGACGCTGTCGCCCGCTACGCCCCCGGTGCCGCCGACTCCGTTCGCGCCGGCGACATGGAGGCCGCCTTCGACATCTACAACCTCCTCACGCTCCGCGCCTACGAGCGCGCACGTTGGATTCACGGGCGCTTCGACCGGCCCTTCCGCTTCGACGGGGATGATTTCTTCAACCCGGACCGACTCAAAGCCGATTGGCCTGCGGATGCCGCAGCAGCCGACGAGGTCTGGGAGAAACGCCTGAAATACGACATCCTCCAGGACCGCCTTGTCGAGGATTCCGCCGACTCCAAGGACAAGCCCCTCACCATGGACGAGATCATCATTCGTCTCGAAAAGCGCTACGACCGGATCATGAAAAATATGACCGAGCTCGACAAAGAAGAGGTCATTAAAATTTATCTCAGCTCCCTGGCCAAAATTTACGACCCCCACAGCCAATACCTCAGCCCTTCCGACATGGAGGACTTTCGCATCAGCATGCAGAATTCCCTTTTTGGCATCGGTGCGGTGCTTGCCACCGAGGACGGTTACTGCGTGGTCCGCGAAGTCATCTCCGGCGGACCGGCCGACATCGACGGCCGCCTTTCCGTGAATGACCGCATCGTGGCAGTTGGCCAAGGTGAGGGAGGTTTCACCGACATTGTCGATATGCGCCTGCGCAACGCCGTCCGACTGATTCGCGGCCCCAAGGGCACCGCAGTGCGGCTCAGCGTCATTCCCGCCGACGCCGCCGACTCATCGGTGCGGCGCGAGATCAACCTCATTCGCGATGAAATCCGCATCACCGAGTACCGTGCCCGAGCCAAAGTCATCGACCTGCCCAACGGTGCCGACGGTTTCACACGCCTGGGCATCATTGAAATTCCTTCCTTTTACGGCGACATCGACGGCACCGGCAAGAATCCACCCACCACCGAAGACGTTGAGCGCCTCATTGGGGAGGTTAAAAAGAAAAACATCGAGGGCCTGGTCCTCGATCTGCGCAACAACGGCGGCGGCCTGCTCAGCGAAGCGGTGCGCCTCACAGGCCTCTTCATCGAGCGCGGACCAGTCGTCCAGATCAAAGACGCCCGTGGACGCCGTCAAGTCCTTGAAGACACTTCCCGCGAAACCGCTTACGACGGCCCTTTGGTCGTTCTTACCAACAAGATGTCCGCCTCCGCCTCCGAGATCGTCGCCGGTGCCCTCCAGAATTACGGGCGCGCCATCGTGGTCGGCGATAAAAGCACCCACGGCAAAGGCACCGTGCAGACCGTCCAGGACCTTGGGCGCTTTCTGGTCCCCATCGGCGGAGGCGAGCCCGACGCCGGAGCCGTCAAACTCACCATTCAAAAGTTCTATCTCCCCAACGGCCATTCCACCCAAAAACGCGGCATTGTCCCCGACATCGTTCTGCCCTCCCCCAACGATTATTTGGAAATCGGTGAGGCAACCCTTCCCCACGTCCTGCCGTGGGACGAAATCTCGGCCAGCAACTACCGCCCGCTTGGCGACCTCTCCCCCCTGGCTCTGAGCCTGGCGACATCGTCACAGAAACGCATCGCCGCCACCCCGGAATATCTCCAGCTCAACGAGGACATCGAGCGCCTGCGCCTGCGCCTGGAGGACCGCCGCGTCTCTCTCAACGAGGAACGCCGCATCCGCGAACGAAATGAGGACAAAGCGCGCCGCGATGCCCGCGAGGCCGCCATCAAGGAACTGGCCAGCGAAGGGCCGACCATGATCACCATCACCTTTGACAAGGACGAGGGCATTACCATCACCGCAGGCGACGCTCCGGCACCCCGTCTCGGGCGCTCTGAAGATGAGGAGGACGTCACCAGCTCCGAACGCCTCGCGGCCGATCTCCATCTGCGCGAGACCCTCAACATTCTCCACGACCTCGTCCGCCTCGACTCCGCCGGTGCTGAAATCGCCCGCGCGACGCGCCCCGCACTGACTCCGTAAGTCAGCGCGACACCACCCGCACAATCCGACCGTCCTGCATT
>CAZTYG010000043.1:3025-10787 GCA_964617445.1 uncultured Blastochloridaceae bacterium | reverse complement strand
AGCTTGCCCAGCAGATGGCTCAAGGCGGTGGCCATCAGCCGGATGCGTTCGATTTGGCGGCCGTCGAAGGCCCTGCCGCGGAGCCGGTTATCCACCCGCAGGCAACCGATGAGTTTTTTTCCGTCCCACAGGCAGGCGGTGATCCGGTCGTGGGAATCGGTGCCGTCACCGATTCTTTCGCCGAGCAGACTGGGCATGTGTTTGGCGCGGGTCTCTTCCTCCAGCCGGTCCAACACCCGCGCACTCCATTCCCCCGGCTCCATAACATCACCGTCCGCCACCGGCCAAAGCTCACGGGTCTGGTCGATGATCGCTCCGTGATCGTCGCTGCTGAAAGTGCCGCGTAAAAGCCGCCGCCCGGTATCGGTCCGCCCTGTCTCCACCAACGCAGACGATAGACCGTCGAAGTCCAACAACTGCCTGCCCAAAAATATCGCTTGGTAAAACAGGGTGTCTTCGGTCCGGCAAAGGGAGAGGCGGTTGAGTAACTCCACAAACGTGCGGATTTCCAACTCCGCCGGACGGGTTGGAGGATAGTTCATGGAAAAAAATCATGCCTGCGCGGACATGTGGGTGTCGATGAAGAAACACCGGGAAACACCGTGCTTGATGTCGGCGTTGTCCGGGCCATCATGCACGCGTGTACCGCCCGAAATGGACCCGCTTCGCATGGGAACTGCCCGCCGCCATTCCCGACAACCCCGGCCTGCCCGGCAAACTTGAAATCCGCCCGTTCGAAGAGGGCGAGTCGACGGATGTATGGAACGTCATCGAGCGCTCCTACGCCTCCGAGCAAGGATGGGGGCTGATACTTCCCGAACGTCTCGGGGAAATGCGCGAAGCCGTTCTCGACGCGAATAACCACGAGTATCTCCGTCTTTTGGCGCTGGTGGACGGCAAACGCATCGTGGGCGCCAGCGGCCTGCACCTACATCCGGAGAGCCAGCGACAGATGTTCACCGGCATATGCGTGCTCGAAGAATACCGCTGTCGCGGGGCCGGACGCGGACTGCTGATCGAAAGCCTCCGCTACCTGGCAGGAAAGGACCTGAAATCCGCGTCCGTCGTCAGCCGCAGCAATCTCGTCGCCAGCAAATTCCTCTACCCGCTGTTTGGTTCACGTTCCTCCGAACTTGACGCCCTTCCAGAACTCGGCCTGTTGAAGACCTCCAAGATCAAGCGTTTCCTGTGAAATACTATGACGCGGTGGTGATCGGGGCGGGCAGTGCGGGCTACGCCGCTGCCAGAACTCTCACCGCCGGAGGGGCGAAAACCGCTCTGGTTGATGGCGGAGAGCAGCTCGGCGGGTTGTGCATCCTGCGCGGTTGCATGCCCACCAAAGCGCTGCTCGAATCCGCCCACCGCGCACAGGATATCCGCCGCGCGGCGGAATTCGGCCTGCGCACCACCAAACCAATGGTGGATTGGAAAGCGGTCATCGCGCGCAAAAACAAGCTGATCAACGACTTCGCCGGCTATCGTGCCAACCAGATTCAAACAGGCCCTTTCACTTTTCTGCGCGGACACGCCGCCTTCGACAGTCCGAACAGCATCGTGATCACCCCTGTCTCCCGCGGCGGCGCGCGTTTACAAGTCACCGCGAAACACTTCATCATCGCCACAGGCTCGGTCATCGACGTCAAAGCCATCACCGGCCTTGACCGAACCCCGTTCCTCACCAGCGATTCCGCCATCCACCGGGACCATCCAGTCAAAAGCCTCATCGTTCTCGGCGGCGGCCCCATCGCCGTCGAGTTCGCTCAATATTTCCACAACATGGGTACGCGCGTGACCCTCCTCCAACGCAGCCCGCGCATCCTCAAAAACCACGACCCCGATCTCGCTGCCGAATTGGAAAAAGCTTTCCAGCGCGAGGGCATGGAGGTGATCACCGGGACCGAACTCCTCTCGGTCGGCATTAAAAGTACGAAAAAAAAGGTGGTCTTCCGCCATCAAGGCAAAGAAACATCGCGCGAGGCCGATGAACTGCTCTACGCCCTTGGAAGAAAACCCGCCGTGGAAGGTCTCCAGCTTTCGAACGCCCATGTTCAAACGCGCTCCGGCTACATCCGCTGCAATTCCACCATGCAGTCCTCCGCCGCCCATATCTATGCCGCAGGTGATGTCGCCGGACCTTATGAGGTCGTCCACACCGCGATATTGCAGGCGGAGACCGCAGCCGTAAACGTGCTCGTGAGTCTTGGAAAATCAAAGAAAACAAAGATGCGCCGGATGGACTACCGATTGCAGATGGAAGTCGTGTTCACCAGCCCGGAAATCGCCACGGTAGGGCTTTCGGAGACGGCCGCCGCCACGCGCGCAATCCCCTATCTGAGTGCCTCGCACCCATTCAACGACCACGGCAAATCGATGATCATGGGCGCAGAGGAGGGTTTTGTGAAACTGTTGGCCGACCCGGTTCGGGGCAGGATATTGGGCGCGGCCATCGTCGGTCCTCACGCCTCCGATCTCATCCACGAGCTGGCCGCCATCATGCATTTCAAGGGCACCGTGCACGACCTCGTTCAGATGCCCCACTACCACCCCACCCTCGCCGAAATCCTCACTTACCCCGCAGAAGATATTCTCGAGCGTCTGCCTTGATCCCCCCGCTGATACAAGTTCTACGTGCCATTCATGCGCCGACCGTGCGGTTCCTGCCAACGCCGTCGGCGGCGAGGTGACCGGTCCAGACGGTTCCCGGATGGATGATGGCGCGGGGACCGATGACGGAGCCGGGGTTGAGCACGGAGTTACAGCCGATCTCGGCGCGGTCTCCAATGATAGCCCCAAGTTTGATCATGCCCGTGTCGGCTCTTCCTCCCTCATGGCGGACGCGGACAGGCTGTTGGTCGAGACGCAAATTGGAGAGAATGACCCCGGCACCCAGATGGGCCTTGTGGCCGATGATGGAGTCCCCCACATAGGAAAAGTGTGGTATCTGCGCTCCGTTGAAGACCAGGCAGTTCTTGAATTCGCAGCTGTTGCCCAAGACCACCCCATCACCGACGATCACGTTCTCACGGATGTAGGCACCGTGGCGGATGCGGCAATCGGCCCCGATCCACGCGGGTCCGGCGATGTAGGCGCCGGGTTCGACGACCGAGCCGGGACCGAGATAAACGTTCTCGCTGATGAATGGCTTGCCGATCATTCTACCTTGCAGTTCGGGCTTCAGCCGGAATTGGAGATAGTTGGCGATACGGGAAACGGCCTCCCAGACACGCTCCACCCCTTCGAACAAGGCATGGTGCTCGGTCTGGCCGAGGTCAAAGTATTTCTCGGGTTCCCACATGTCCTGTCGAGCTTCGCGCGGTTGCAAGCCGCCGTCAATCCATCGGTGGAATGCGCAGGCCTCTGACGTTTCCGGCCAGGTCTTCGGTACGGATGTACAACGACATTGCCGGATCGCGCGGCACACGGAACCGCTCGAGCATGGAGTCGAGAATGCCGTCTTCAGGCTGAACCAGGCGAAAATCGCGTCCGTCGGTCGAGACCGACACGGCACGCAGGATGCTGGCGGAGTCCTCAACAACAAATTCCGCGTGGGTGCGTGTGGCCTGGCGCAGACGTATGTCGGGCGGTGTATTATCAATTTGCCAGGACTCACTTTCGCGCACAGCAGTCAGTCCATTGCCATCCGGATTATCCAACTCGTCGCTGGCGGTGATCCGCACGTAGTAGGTCCCATCCGGCCAGCCGCTGGTGTCCCAACTGAACACAGATTCCCGGGTTTCTCCGATCAGCGTTTCCCAACGTTTGCTTTTTTCCTCGCGAATTTCCACGGAGAAGAGCAACTCGTCGTTGTTGGGATCGGAGGCCTGCCAGGCGATGGTGCGCATTCCGGGGCGGGCTACGGGCTGGTAACGATCCGGGTTCTGTCGGCTGGTGCCGCCGCTCTTGACGAGTTGGTCGGGTGTCTGCGGCTGCGGCGGCTGGGCGGGCTGGCTGAGCATTTCATAACCGACACCGGGGTCCAGTACCTTCAGAGAATCGACCACGGGGGGCTGGTTGCGCGGTTGGTAGAAAAGTTCGACACGGTCCACCTCGCCGCTTTCCAGTGTGATCTCGAACTGGAGATAACGTGCGGGAGGACTTTGCACGGCGGAGGCCTGCAACTGGACCCATGGATACCATGAGACGTCGGGGTTGGGAGTGTTGCCACTGCGGGTGCGAACGCTCCACCGGCCCGATCCGCTGACCCGAAGGCTGCCCCAGTCCGCGCTGAGTTTGCTGTCGATGGTTTCGGAAAGATATCTGCCGCGGCGGGCCTGACCGTTGGGAAAAGCAAGGATGGTGGAGGCGTCGGTCGCGGCGATCCATGTCCGCTCCGGGGTGACGGCCAGCGCGGCCGCGACGTCGGAGGCGATGCGTGCGGTGTGTTCCGTCCGTCCTTCGGCATCGATGCGGTAGAGGTTGCCGTTGGGGCCGGTGGCGATGCGCACACCGTCACCATCCGGTGCCAACGCGTAAATGACCTCTTCGCTTTGCCAAATGGAGCGCGGATGGTATCCGCCGGAGATGCGGAAAAGCTCGCTGCCGCCGCGCTCGGTGACGCGGCTGGGCGCGCGGCGCTCTTCTTGGTTTTCGCCTGATGGCGGGGACGGCTCATCGCTGGTCGAAACGGTGACCAGCCCCCGCGATGCGATCTGGGGGGCGTTGCGCGCGGCCCCGCGTGGTGGACTGGACGGCATGGTGGCGCGGGGGCCAACCGCGGCCGCATGAATGTCGCCGTTGGCGGCCACGGCAATGGCGGGAATCTCCTCGCGGCCAGTGGTCAACAGGACCACCGCCTGGTCTTTGCCGGTGATCCGGTAGAGCAATCCATTGCCGGAGCTGCCGGCCAGCAGTTGGTTTTCGGCATCGAATGCCAACGAACGGATATGCGCTTCGTCGGACGCAAACCAGACCACGCCATTCTCCTTGCCGGTAATACGGTGAACTTTGCCTCCGGGTCCGGTGGCGGCGTACAACGCTCCATCCGGACCAAGCACCAACGCCCACACATATTCATCCCCGGTTTCATAGAATGGTTCGAATTTGCCGCCCTCGTCCCTGAGGTACACAGTCCCACCCGGAGAAGGTGCGGCATAGATCCGGCCCTTGGACCCAATGGCCACCGCATAAACGTGTGGCTCGTCGAAGGAATGCAGTTCGGTGGCTTTGCCCTCGGCGGTCACCCGCCAGACCGCGCCGTCGGGCCCGGTGCCGAGGATAAGCTCTTTGCCATTGGCGGTGGGTGCGACCGACCAGATCACCCGGTCCTCCCATGCATGAATGGTGGCAATGTCCGGGCCGACAACCAGCCGACCCGGTTCGCGCACAGACACGCCTTCGGGTCTGCCTTTGCTCCACGAGGCGAAACCTTCGATGAGGATACGTTCGGGTGGCGCGGCGGTGGCGGCGGAGGCGGCCGCCAACAGTGCGGCGAGAACAAGTCTGATGGGTGTTTGCATGAGGGATGGGGTGCTTTTCAGGTTCACGGTTCAATCTCCAAAGTAGCCAGCGCATGGCCGGAGGCCGAGCCGTCGAATTCTACAACGTGACTTGCGTGGACATAGGGGGCGGGACGTGCGGGCGATGGCAGCCTGTTGGAAATCGTGCCGGGCAGCATGCCCATCAACCTCCCGCCCTCCGCCGCGGTCGGCTCCAGTGTCACCAATTGCAGATACAGCCCGCCGTCCTTCCACACAGACTGGTTGGCAAGAATCCACTCGCGGGCGTTGCCCGGGGACTTGGTATTGATGGTTGCGGCCGTCTCCTGGTTCCGCAGCCAGGCGCCGGAAGCCGCTCGGACGCCGACCCGCCCCTGCTTGAGCAGCGGAGGCAGGTCCAGTGTCGCACGTTCGTGGCGGACCATTCCCTCACGATTGCGGAGACGCACCACCGCTTCCACCCGCGATCCTCGTTCCGCACGCGAAGAGGGAAGAGAAACCGAATCGATCATCCACCCGGTGTCGCCCTCCTCAACATCCACCTGAAATTGGAACGATTTCAAGTCCAGTTCCCGTCCGTGAGTTCCGGACAACACCGCCACCGGCGAAACCAAATCCATCAGGAGCTGGATGCGCCCGAACAGGTCCGGCGAGACCGTGCCGGTTCGTTTCCATTCCGGAAGGCCGGCGTATTGCAGGATGAATTGATAAGTCAATGTGGACTCACGGGTGAATTCCTGTCCATCCAGGAGCGTGTTCATCATCATCACCGCCATCAACAAGGGACCGAGTTCGGGGTCTTTCACCATTTCCCCGCTTAAGACCCGCCGCACTCCGCCCTGCTGGTACTGGCCGACCTCATAGGAAGCCATTGCCGGCAACTGGCCGAACCTACCGCCCACCGCGGAGAGCCGGTCCTCGTCCATGGTGCCGACCAGCTCGGTGGTGTTGGTCAACTTGAATGGCATGGCAAAGCTGGGCACGACTGTCACCACATCGGCACCCGCGACAGGAATATCCACCCGACCCATGCCGAACATGGGATGGCCGAATCCGAGAAAACGCGGGCCTTCGCGCCAGGTCATCGTTCCCGCCGCCGCCAGGCTGATGTCTCCAGTCGAGAGCACCGCAGCCAACGCCGCGCCGGGTTGCATGGCGGAGTCATCGGCGGGTGTATAACGCCCGGCAACGCGGTTGCCACCGCGGCCCGCAGACACCGGTGTCAACCCCGAATGCCGCCACATGCCCTCCAGACGACGGCTCAGTTCGGAGGGCATGTCGGGCACCGAGATGGGCAGGCCGAGCCATTCATGGGCCGGGCGGCGGGCGGGTTCCGGACTGCCGCCGGGAAAGCCCCACGGCTCCAGCATCCATGACAAGTTGCGCACCGGGGAACGTGGTGCTCCGGCACGGCCGCGCCGGTCCACATCCAGCATGTCGGCAATCGGCGTGAACCCGCAGTGCCCGTCTTTCTCGAAAAATGCGATCCGGCGCGACAATGCCCCCACCAGCCTGCCATCGATATACAACGGGCTGCCGCTCATCCCGTGAACCGCGCCGCTCAGCTCCGTGCGCGGGTCCACCAGCCTGCCGATGATCATGTGGTAGCCAGGCCCGAATGCATCACGCTGCACCCCGAGCAACTCGGTCTCCAGCGGGACAATTTCTGTGCCCTCCATCACCGTCATGGTCACCCCCCTCATCCCGCGGCGAATTTCGTCCACCGGCATGGTCTCCACCGCCGCATGTATGGTGGATGACATCACCGCCAGCGCGAAAAGCCCACATAGAACCATCCTCATCACAACACCTCCTCCATCGCATCCAACGTGCGTGATATCTCATCCTGCCCGTGAGCCAGTGAAAGAAAACAGGTCTCAAACTGAGACGGTGGAACGTAAATTCCACGGTCCAGCAGACCATGGAAATACGCGCGGAATTTTTTCAGGTCCGCAGTTTTCGCCGAGTCCAGGTCCGTTACCTCCCGGTCGGTGAAGAACAGACAGAACATCGAACCATAGCGATAAAACTTCCACGGCAGGCCTTTGCGCTCCAGCAGGTGGCGCACACCGCTTTCCAGCATCGCCCCCGTTTCCTCCAGACGGGTAAATGCATCCCCCTCCTCCAGTGCCTTCAACTGTGCCAGCCCTGCCGCCAGTGCCAGCGGATTGCCCGAAAGCGTGCCGGCCTGGTACACCGGACCGTCCGGTGCGAGAAAATCCATGATATCCGCCCGTCCGCCGAAGGCGCCAACAGGCAGCCCGCCTCCGATCACTTTGCCGAACGCCGACAAGTCCGGCGTGATTCCAAGCCGGTCCTGCGCCCCC
>CAZTYG010000043.1:0-3015 GCA_964617445.1 uncultured Blastochloridaceae bacterium | reverse complement strand
AGCCGAAAGCCGGTCATCACCTCGTCGAAAATCAATACGATGCCGTGGCGTGTGCAGTCTTCGCGCAGCTTGTTCAAAAATGCGCGGCGCGGGGGGATCAGTCCGGCGTTGGCGGGGATCGGCTCCAGAATCACCCCGGCGGTCTCCGACCCGTGTTCCTCCACCGCGCGGGTCCATGCATCGGGGTTGTTGAACGGCAGGGTGATGGTCAGTTCTGCAAGTGCCCGCGGAATGCCCGCGCTGTCGGGTTGTCCCAGAGTCAGCGCGCCAGAACCCGCTTTCACCAGCAAACTGTCCACATGACCGTGATAACAGCCTTCGAACTTGATGATCTTGTCCCGTCCGGTGAATCCGCGCGCCAGACGGACGCAGGACATAGTTGCTTCTGTCCCGCTGTTGCACATGCGGACTTTTTCCACCGACGGTACCCAGGAGACGATGCGCCCGGCCATTTCCACCTCCAACGGCCCCGGCACTCCGAAGCTCATGCCGCGCGCGGCGGCACCGCGCACCGCTTCGATCACGGGAGGCGCGGCGTGGCCGAGAATCGACGGCCCCCAGGTGCATACGTAATCGATGTAGCGATTGCCATCCACGTCATGCAAATACGCCCCTTCTGCACGATCGGCAAAAAAGGGATTGCCCCCCACCGCCCGGAATGCACGCACCGGGGAATTCACCCCGCCGGGGATGAAGCGCAGCGCCTGGGTGAAATACGAATCGGACTGGACAGACTTGCGCGCGGACATGCAGGCGAACAACTTACAGTGCTCTACCGTTCCGGGAAGCCCCGATTTTTGGCAGGGGTACGCCCGGTGGGAATCGAACCCACACATCAAGCTTGGGAAGCTTGCATTCTACCACTAAATTACGGGCGCGGAAATCTGCTCCGCAGCTGCTACCGCGCGGCGCGAAAGCCCGCGATGAGGGAACCGACCTGGCGGCCCACCCGGACGAGGGTGAAAATCTTGGCCATCCATGCGCCACGGATCAAATTCGGCAGCACGGAGGGCAACTTTCCCGCCGCTACCAGACCGAGAACCGGGACAGCGAATTTTAAAAATGGCGATGCGGCGGCTCCGTAATGCACCGCCTGTTGCATCCAACGGGTCCGATGGTCCAGTTCTTCCAACTGGTCGAGCACCGACTCACGCTGAACCTCGCACAGCAGGCTCAGGCGATTCTTCTCATCCTCGAGGTGTTTTACTTTGGCAAACACGAACGGTCTTTCTTCAACTGATCCAAAGTCTCGGCGAAGGGCAGACCACCGTGCCGTAACATGTCATTCAGCCGCTTGGCGGCAAAGGCGGTGCATCCGAGATAAAACACGCTGATGATGATGAGCCCTGCAATGCGGGCGGTGGGATCATCCCAGAAGGCGAACAAAATGGTGAGTGTGATCATCACCAGACTGATAGCGGCGAGAAAAATTGCCGCCGAAGCCCAGATCAAAATCTGGATGATGCGGATTTTTTCCTCTTTGAGCTCGACCGTCAGAAGCTCCAAACGGGTTTCCAGGAGGGAAACCGTCGAGTGCAGCAGACGTGTGAGAGAGGCAAAAATGCCCGGGTTGGGGGAGTCGGAAGCCGACATGAGCTTTATTTGCGGTTGATCAGGATGCCGATGAGCAGACCCACACCGAACGCCACTCCGAGGGATTCATAAGGATGCTCGCGGATCACGCGGTCGGTTTCTTTGGCACCTTCCACGGCTTTGTCCTTGACCACTCCCTCCCATTCCTTGATGCGGACCTTGGCGGTGTCCAGCTGGCCTGCCAGGCGGTTGCGCGCCTCCTTGGCTTTGCCGGTAAGATCATCGGCGGTTTCTTTTACGAGAATTTCCGCGTCCTTGATTACTTCTTGGATGTCGGAAACCAGTTTGTCTTTGGAGGAAGTTTGGCCCATGCATGGGAATATACGCCGGAGGACCCGCGTGTGGCAAGAACGATCAGGCGGAGGAAGCCGGATCAAAGCCCCGGCGGGCCTCCATGCGCCGCAATTTCCCGGCCCACTCGTAGCGGGCACGCAACCGGTGGTCGAACCACACCTGGCCGAACACATCTCCCAGCACCATCGCCACTCCGAGGATCGGCATCGCCAGCAACAACCCCGCCACCCCCGCAAACATGCCTCCACAGAAAATCACGAGTACCGTCAACAAGGGATGCACGCTCATCGAGCGCCCGATGGTGAGCGGGGTGTAGAGAAAATCATCGATCAACCGCACCGCGATGAACAACACCACCGCCGCCACGATCAACAGGAACTGCCCCGGTGCGGCGGTCATGCATACCAGCACGATCACCGAACAACCCAGCACGCTACCCGCGTAGGGAATCCACGCCAGCACCGCAGCCAGCAGTCCCAGCAACAGCGCCTGCCCCATGGGAAATATTCCGTAGGGCAGGCCGATCAGCCACAAGCCCGCCGCCAATGTCACCGTGTCCAGAAACGTCATTCCCATCAACCCGCAGAAGTACGCCTTGATCTGGTGGTTCATCCGATGGAACAGCATCAACACTTTTTCAAAAAACGCGTTGGGAATACCGCGCATGATCAACCGCTTGCAGTGCGCGCCGTCCTTCATCATAAAAAACGCCAGATACGGCACCAACAGCAAAGATGGTATCCACGACAAAAGATAAATGACGATGTTCTGGAGATGATCGGTCACCAAGCCCTCCCAGAACGCGTCGATCTTGTCGCGTGTCCGTTCCGCGAAATCCGACTCCGCCAGCCAGGGGAACCGTCCCTCCATTTCCACCGCCCCACGGTGCAACATGCTGTTGAGCGTGGCCATCACCTCCGGCACGCTCTCCTGCAGCTTGTAAATCTGTGTGGTGAGCCACGGCAGCAGCACCAGCAACATCAGCAACACCAGCGCCGAGGCAGCCGCGAAAAAAACCGCTAGCGCCTGTCCATGCGAAAGCCCGCGTGCTTTGATATGATCGACAAACGGCGCGCAAACAAAATAGAAAACCACCGAAAGCAGCAGCGGCAACGACAGCCACCAGAT
>CAZTYG010000042.1:8744-10900 GCA_964617445.1 uncultured Blastochloridaceae bacterium | reverse complement strand
TCCCGCCATCTGTGACCGCAACACCGAGCCGAACGGCGCGCCGTAACGAACAAATCGGCCCGCATACGACGTCGGCATCAACGCCTTCAACAGCTTGTCTTTCTCCCGCCAGTCAATATCCCATTCCACGTGCAGCACCGGACGCCACGCATCGACACGATAACGCACCGTATAGCTGCTCGCTGTGCCCAGCGAACCCGAGAATGCCACCGCCGCCGAAACTTCGTCCGACGGCTCCACCCGCGCCTCGACTGCGCCCCCGGCCGACGTGCCAAGCCCCAAGGTGTGACGGTCGATCTCCCAGGCGTCGAACGCGTGCGGATGATCGGCGTACAACGCCAGCTGGCACAACGGCTCCTTGACCGCCAACGCGCGGCCGTCGATGACCAGCCCGCTCACCCGGCCCTTCACATCAAAAGCCGCCTCCACCCGCGCCGAGGCCAGTTTGCGTATCGTCGCAGACGGAGCCACTTCCGCCGCCACCGCCGCCGACTCCGCTGCCGAACCCAGCGGCGGCAATGTCAACAAACGTGCCCGTCGGCCCTTGCCCACCGCGACCACCCGCTCCAACGGCAGCGGGTTGAACCAACGTCCACCAGCCGCACGGCCTCCAGCCTCGCGTTCCGCCGACTCCAGCGCCTTCTCACGAATGCCCTGCAGCTCCGGCAACGCCTCCAGGTAAACCTCGTGAACCGAACTGCCGGGGATATAATCATGGAACTGGGCGAACACCATTCGTTTCCAGCTTTGCTCGTCCACCGCGCCCCCGCCCGTCGCACACCGCACCGCCTCCCAAGTCTGCAATGCCCGCTCGGCCTTTCGGAACGCCTCTTTCAACGCCCCGTGCGACGTATAAATTCCCCGGTGATATTCCAAGTACAACTCGCCGTCGAACACCGGCAACTTGCGGCGCTTTTCGTCCAATCCCTCGAAAAACCGGTCGATTCTCCCCCACCCCGTTTCCGGCATTCCCGCCAGGTCCGCATAACGCCGCACTCGTTCGCAAATCTCCGCTGTCGCCCCGCCGCCGCCATCGCCATAACCGGTCGGACATAAATATTCGTCGTGCACATCACTCTGCACATACGCCTCGGCTCCGCGGCGCAATTCGAGCGGACTGGCCACCATGTTGTAGCCGTTCTCCTGCGTCACATGCACCAGCACCTCGCTGCCGTCGATCCCGCGCCAGCGGAAACTGCTGTGTGGAAACCGGTTGATCTTCGACCACGTCAGCTTTGTCGTGAAAAAATAATCCACACCGAACTCCCGCATCATCTGCGGCAGACATCCCGCGTAACCGAACACATCCGGAATCCACAAAACCCGCGACGGCGACCCCTTGATCCTCCGGAACCCCTCCTGTCCGAGCAGGAAACTGCGCGCCAGCGCCTCGCCGCAGGCCAGCAACGTGTCCGACTCCACATACGTGGCCCCCACCGGCTCCCATTTGCCCGACTTCACCCGGCCCGCCACCCGCTTCATCAAGCCGGGAGCACGCCGCTCCACCGCTTCATAACTGGCCGGCTGACTGTAACCGAAGTGGAACTCCGGATACCGCTCCATCATGTGGTCCATGCTCGAGAACGTGTGCACCGCCTTGTAGTCCCCTGCCCGCTCCGGCCACAACCAGACCAGATCAATATGCGCATGCCCCGTCAACACCGCCCGCACCGGCCATGAATTACCCTTGAGCGAGGCATAACCCGCGCGCATCACCCGCGACCCCGCCTCCAACCCATCGCGCTCATACGCATCCATCGTGTCCTCCAGAATGCGCAACATCCGGCGGTAAATCACCGAGGCCCGCGGCAACGGCGGCGTGTTCCCGATCGCTTGCACCGGGGCCTTGCCCCCCTCCGACCATGCCGACGCCTCCACCTCCGCCAGCTCCAGCAACGCGTCGAAGTCATGGTAAAAATTCCATGCCCGGTCGTCCCGGACCATCACCGCCGCCTCCGCCAACCGGCTGCCCGCCGGGTCCATCCCTGTCGCCTCCGGATGCCAGATCGCGCTCTGCAAACACATCCCCTCCAAATAAAACTCCCGCACCCCGGACGGCAGCAATACCTCCCGGTGCGCCACATCGAATCCCGCATAAGGAACGCCCTTGTGATACAACGTCCCCTCCCCCTGGTCCACCCACCGCAAATACAACG
>CAZTYG010000042.1:6237-8734 GCA_964617445.1 uncultured Blastochloridaceae bacterium | reverse complement strand
CGGCCCCTTGCTCTTCACCGCCGCCAGCCGCAACCGGAACCATCCCTGGTCGAAGAGCTTCCCCCAACAAAACGGCAGCACCACCCGCTTGTATTGCAACTTGCGCGCCGCCGCGAATGAACCGTGCTCCGGCGTGCTTCCCGCATACGCAACCTCCACATCCCCCGCATGGCTCCAAATCGTCCTCTTCAACCGCCCCCGGAAAGACATCGCACGGGGAAACACCAACTGCTGCAACAGCGGATTCGCTTCTTCAATCATTCCCTCGTGCATAGCCCCCAACACCCCACAATCAAGCCCGCAACTCCTTTTTTTCACACCCACCTCCGGCCCGTTCCTTTCCACCGGGGAATGGGACTTGCTCAGTGGGAAGTCGTGGTTGATGATGGGCGCGATGAAATTTTTGCAACGCCCCGACGGTCGCAAGGCCGCCCAACTCCGCCCTTTCACCTGGCAATGGGACATTGCCCCCAACGCAACGGCTTCGATTCTGCTCTCCTGCGGACGCACGCAGGTGATCTGCGCGGCCAGTGTGGAAGAGGATGTGCCGCGCTGGAAGAAGTCCCAGAAGGTGCCCGGAGGTTGGCTCACCGCGGAGTATTCCATGCTCCCCTATTCCACCGAAGAGCGCAAAGCCCGCGACATCTCGCGCGGAAAAATCGACGGCCGCTCCTCGGAAATCCAACGCCTGATCGGGCGCGCTCTGCGCACCGCGGTGGACCTGGAGTTGTTGGGCGCGCGAACGATCTGGGTGGATTGTGATGTGCTGGCCGCCGACGGCGGAACCCGCACGACGGCGATCACTGGAGCATGGCTGGCGATCAAACTGGCGGTGGAGCGACTGACGCGCAAGGGCTTGCTGGATAAGAATCCGTTGGTGCGCCAGGTGGCGGCGACCAGTGTGGGCGTGTGGCAGGGCAAGCCGATCCTGGACCTCTGTTACATCGAGGACCGCGACGCCGAGGCCGACATGAATGTGGTCTGCACCTCGAAAGGCGAGTTGGTCGAGGTCCAGGCCTCCGGGGAAGAATCCGTAATTCCCGCCCGCACTTTCAACGAACTGCTCGCGCTCGCCGCCACCGGCGGAAAAAAAGTGCTGCAACACCAGAACGCCGCCTGGCGCGCCCGCCCCAAGTCCTGACGTCATCCCCCGTGTGAGGAGTGTTGCTTTTTCCCGAGCGAGGCGTGGTCGAGGTCTTTGTAGGGCTTGAATGGGGAGCGCGGTTCGGACTCGACCTTGTGCGGATGGACCGGCGTGGTTTCCAGCCGGAATATAGGTGCGCGCCCGGTTTCCACCAACTCCGGGTGATGTTGCAGCCAATATTTCCGGTGCGCTTCGGCCTCGATCCCCAGAAATTCGATTGATCCGGGTTCCAGATGCAGCACTTCCTTCATGGTCATCAAGGTGTCCCATGGATGTTCATCGATGTAGCGGAGCGTGTAACCGAACTCCGGACCGGGTTGCCACCATGTTTTCATCGTAGTATCTCCTGGTATTGGTTGATCAACCGCCGCCTCAGAGGCGCGGCACGCCGGGTGAAATCGCGTTGCATGGTTTCGTATTGCTCCCGGCCCTCCGGGGTCTCCACACAAACCGGATCGAAACCGAAGTCGCGCAGGTCGTAGGGGCTGGCGCGCATGTCCAACTCACGGATGTCGATGGCGAGTTCGAGGCAATCAACGGCCAGGCCGCTCGATATCCACGGATGTGCCTTGGTCGCCCATTTGTAGAGATCCATGTTGGCGTGCAGGCATCCGGGCTGCTCGAAATCCGGGCGGCTGCCGCGGTCGAGCGCCCAGCGGTTGCGCGGGGCGGCGGCGGGCGTGAAAAATCGAAAGGCGTCGAAATGGGTGCAGCAGAGCACGCGGGATTCGACAAACGCGGCGAGCCGTTCCGCCGATAACCGCATCGGGACCGCGCCATAACGAACCGCCGGTGCCCGATAAACCATCGCCCACTCGTGCAGACCGTGGCAGCCGAAAACCGGCGGACGCTCCACGGTAGATTTCAAAAAATCCAGAATCCAGCGCAAGGATTGTCGGCGATGCGGGGGGACCGACGCGGTATCGACCGCCACACCATCGCGTCCGCGCGTGTAAATTCCCCGGTCGAGGAACTCATCGGCGTCGAGCAACATCACGCCGGGTCCGGGATGCCATTCGTGGAGCTTGGAAACGCGAAAGGAGTAATACTCGAACAGGAAATCATAAACCGGGTGCTTTTCCCCCCGTGCGCGGCGGGCGACATGATTTCCGGTGAGCGCGGTCACTCTGTGCGAGTGCCGCCGCTGCATGCCGGACCACTCCCCCCGGTCCAGGACCGTGGAGGTCCCCTCTGCCTGCCGCTGTTCCAATAGCATCAAGCACCTTTCCACCCGGAGCGGGCGTGTTATTCGATTCCCAATTTCGCTTTGCCATCGGCGGTGATCATCGACGGGTTCCATTGCGGTTCCCAGACGACCTCCACTTCGGCGTCGCTGATTCCATCCAAGGCGAG
>CAZTYG010000042.1:0-6227 GCA_964617445.1 uncultured Blastochloridaceae bacterium | reverse complement strand
TGTTTGGCATCCGCAGCAATTGCGGGACCCATGCCGCAGCCGGGGGCGGTGAGCGTCATTTTGACATCCGCTTTTTTGCCGCCTGCGGGCGCATCGGTCAGCGCCATGCTGTAAATCAAACCAAGATCGACAATGTTGACCGGAATCTCCGGATCATAGCAGCCTTTCAACGCCGCCCAAACCCGGTCCTCCAACGAATCGCCACCGGGAGCGGCGGGTTCCGCAGGCTTGACCGGTTCCAGTCCGAGCGCGTCAGCGTCGCCCCCGGCGATGCGGAAAAGTCCGCCCATCGCGGCGACATGCACCGTGTGACTGCCGCCCAGCGACTGGGTGATGACCACTTCGGTCCCCTGTTTGAGCGTAACCTCCGTGCCTGCGGGTATCTGCACCCCCTGGACATCGCGCTCCAATGAAATCTGTGCTCCGGCTTCGACCATGCTGCAAGGATGAACCCGAATCGACCGGGGTGCAACTGCCGATCCCCGGCCTGTGGGAATAATTTTTCCCGGGCACATGCGGCTTTGATCGCTTACCGTGCCTTTCCAACCGCAGTGGCTCACGCTCACATCACATAGCTCAACCCGGGAGGGCGGGACTCCGTGCCCGCCGGGAATTGGCTCGCAAGATAAACCTGCCTCACGAGTTGTATTTCACCTCGCCGGCTTACTTATTGTGACTTGGTATTACTCCACCGGGCCAATGTCTTCGGGAAACTGGCCCTGCTTGCGCAGCACCTTGATGACCGGAGGGTCGGGCCAAAACATTTTGATCAGCACCCATCCCACGAACGCGGAAACCAACCCCACCACGAAACAACCAAGAAAAAGGGGCAACCAGCTGTTCTGGAGGAATTCGATGACAAAATCCCAGACCCCCTCGGAAAGTGCCTGACGCAGCGTGGCAATCTGGTTGGGATTCTCGCCCAGCATCCAACAACCCAGCGCGTAGGCCGCCGGATAATAGAAGGGAATGGTGAACGGGTTGGTGACAAACTGAATGATGAAGGTGGCGGGAATATTGGCCCGGACCACGGCGGCGATCAGGAGCGAGATGGGCAGATGCAGTCCGAAGAACGGGCTGGTGGCGACGAGGATGCCCCAAAACCATGCGCGGGCCACACTCTCTCGGCGCGGATGCCACATCTCGCGGGCCAGCACATGGTCACCCACCCAGTGCCGCAACCACGACCCGTGCAATTTCTTGCGGGACAGGCCGCGCTGGTGCAACCAGCGGAAAAGTTTCAGCGACATTCGCAAGCAGTCAGAATAGTCGCCGCCGAAACGCTGACAATCCGGAAGAAAATCCACCGGCTTGGTCTGGGAAAAAATCATTGGCGCGGCTCCCGTCCGCCGTAATCTCTCCCGATGCACCGCGTCGGAATCGGATATGACGTTCACCAACTGGTCGAGGGCCGCAGGCTGGTTCTCGGCGGCGTTGAAATCCCCCACACTCACGGCCTCGACGGCCACTCGGACGCCGATGTCCTCATTCACGCCATTGCCGACGCCATTCTCGGCGCCATCGGCTCCGGCGACATCGGCTTCCACTTTCCCAACACCGACCCCCGCTGGAAAGACGCGCCCAGCACCGTTTTCCTCGAACACATCCGCGGCCTGCTCGCCGACCAGAACGCCGAGCTGATCAACGTCGATTCCTCCCTCGTTGCCGAAGCCCCGAAAATCCTGCCCCACCTTGACGCGATGAAAACCAACATCGCCGCCGCCCTCGGCATCGAACCCGCACGGGTCGGGATCAAAGCCACCACCAACGAGACCATGGGCTTTGTCGGACGCCGTGAGGGCATGGCGGCCATGGCCGTGGCGTCGGTCCGGATGCCATGAACCGCGCACCGTTCATCAGCTTCGAGGGCGGCGAAGGCTGCGGAAAAACCACCCAAATCCGCCTCCTCGAATCCGCCCTGCGTGCGGCGGGCCGCGAGGTGTTGTGCCTGCGCGAGCCGGGCGGCACCCCGCTGGGTGAATCGGTCCGCCACCTCCTCAAACACGACGAGGTTGGCCACGGCATGAGCGCCGAGGCCGAACTGCTGCTCTTCACCTCCAGCCGCGCCGAACTGGTGCGCAAACGCATCGCCCCCGCCCTGGATGCCGGAACTTTTGTCATCTGCGACCGCTTCCTGGACTCCACCACCGTCTATCAAGGCCATGCCCGCGGGCTGGACGCGGCCATGGTCGGCCACATCAACGCCTTCGCCGTCGGCCCCCACCTCCCTTCCCTCACCCTCGTTCTTGACATCGACTGGCGCGAAGCCCGCGGCCGGATGTTGAGCCGCACCCGGGAACAGGGTATTCACGACCGAATGGAAAACGAACCGGATGAATTTTACCGCGCTGTGGCCGAGGGCTACCACAGGCTCGCCGCGCACGAACCGGACCGTGTCAAACTCGTCCCCGCCCACGGCTCCGTGGAGGAAGTCACCCAACGCGTTCGCAAGGAGGTCGCCCATGCCTTTCCCGGAATCTTGGATTGAGTCCCGGCTGGCGTCGGCCGCGCGAGACGGACGCATGGCCCACGCCTACCTGCTCACCGGACGCTCCCTGGAGCGCCTCGAATCCCTCTTCCACAGAATCGCCTCCACCCTGCTCGGCGACACCAACCCCTCCCACCCCGACCTCCATATCGTCCGCCCTGAATCCAAAACCCGGCGGCTCACCATCGAACAAATCCGCGACCTCGAACACGAACTCCAGCTCAAAGCCCACCACGCCCCGCATAAAGTCGCCGCCATCCTCTCGGCCGACCGCATGTGCGTTGGCCGCGCCGAAGCCGCCAACGCCTTTCTCAAAACCCTGGAAGAACCGCCCGACCACTGCGTCATTTTCCTCACCACTGATCGCCCCGAACTCCTGCTCCCCACCATTCGCTCCCGCTGCCTGACCCTTCCCCTCGATAGCGGCGAGGGCGACGGCGACGACCCCGTGGCGGACGCCGACACCAGCTGGCCCGGCCGATGGTTCGATATCCGTTCCACCGGCCCGCGCGCCGCCTACGAACGCTCCGCACTGCTCCTCAACCACCTGCAACTCCTGCGCGAACACGCCGCCGCCGCCGTCAAACAACGCTTTGGTCCGGTCGATAAAGACAGTGAGGACGTCTTCAATGCCCAGGTCGAAGGCGAATTCTCGCTCCTGCGGGACCTTTCCGTGGGCAAACTCACCCGCTCCATCTGGCTACACAGCTCCGGTCAACCCGGCATGCTGACTGTTGCCGCCCGTTCTTGCCTCGCGCTGGAAGAACTCCGTTCCGCCCTGCTGCGCGGCGTGGAACAGGGCCTTGCCATCGAACGCGCCTGCCTCCTCATGGAAGGCGTCATCGAACCCGCCGACTCCCTTTGAACAATCCCATGCCCGACACCGCTTATTACGTTCATGACCTGAATCCCTTCCTGTGGCAGTGGAGCGAAACCTGGGGCATCCGCTACTACGGGGTGGCTTATATCCTTGGCTTTATCGCCGTCTGGGCCGGACTCGAATGGTTTCGCCGCAAAGGCTGGAGCCGACTCGGCCCCGGCGAACCGGCCGACCTCCTCACCTGGTTGATCATTGGCACCCTCGTCGGCGGGCGGATCGGCTATTGCCTGTTCTACGACTGGCACGAAACCCTGCGCGATCCGGTCAGCATCATCGCGTTCTGGCGCAGCGGCGGCATCAGCGGTATGGCCAGCCACGGTGGCATGGCCGGCATCATTCTCGCCCTCGCCCTCTACGCATGGAAACACGGCCACCCCTTTCGTGCCGTATCCGACGACGTCGCCGTGCTCGCTCCCATCGGCATCTTCTTCGGTCGCATCGCCAACTTCATCAACGGCGAGTTGTGGGGACGCCCCTCCGAAGTCCCCTGGGCGGTCATCTTTCCGCAGGCCCCGCTGGTGGGTGGACAAGAAGTGCCACGCCATCCCTCGCAACTCTACGAGGCCCTCGGCGAGGGACTCGTGCTGTGTCTCTTTGTCTTCGCTGTTTACCGCCTGGCACCACGGCGCGGTTGGGCCGGAGCCGCGTTTCTCGGCGGATACGCCGTCGCCCGCATCGTCTGCGAGCAGTTCCGCGAACCCGACAGCCACATCGGCTTTCTCTTCGCCGGCATGACAATGGGCCAACTCCTCTCCCTCGTCCTGTTCCCCGCCGCCGCCGCACTCATCCTCTGGCCGCGTAGAACATGAAATCCGCGGGTAAAATCCGGGTGGTGGCGGGAAGCGCGGGCGGGTTGTGGCTGACGGTGCCCAAAAAATTTCCCTCCCGCCCCACCCAGGACCGGATCAAGCAGGCGGTGTTCTCCAGCCTGGGTGCGCGGGTGCCGGAGGCCCGGGTGCTGGACCTCTACGCCGGCACCGGCTCGCTCGGCATCGAAGCCCTCAGCCGGGGCGCGGCCACCGCAGTGTTTGTCGATTCCGACAAACGCTGCACCGACACCATTCGCAACAACCTCGCCCATTGCCGCCTGGAGGGAGCGGTCATCACCGCCGATGCCCTTTCCTGGTCGGCCCAAGCCGGCGGACCTTTCGACATCATCCTGCTCGACCCTCCCTACGAAAAAATGCCCCTCCTGCTCGACGACCACCCGCTGCTTCCGTTGCTGGCCGGTCTGCTGGAGGAAAACGGCATCGTCGTCTGGGAGCACCACAGCAACAACGTCTGGAATTCCCCCGACGGCTGGACCCTGCACAAATCCGTTCAATATGGCGAAACTGCGGTCAGCCAGTTGACGAAAATATCCTAAGAGGCCGTCTAGAACAAAAAAATCTCAGCCGGCGCGGTGGTGTGCTCAATATCATCGGCCTCGATAATCGCGACACGTCTGCCTCCCACCACCGGATACGTGACCCGTCCACGGATTTTTAGCCAGTCCATCTCCTCCCAGAACAACTCCAGGCCGCCGGTCTCGACGAACACCCCAACCGGTCGGGCATCGGCCGCACAGCAAATCATGACCAGCCGAACCAACGTGCCGTTGGGCAGCTCCTTGGGACTGCGGGCGGGCTCGATCCACTGGCCGCGCACAGAAATGCGAATCTCCTCCATCACCGGACGCAGGCGGGGGTCCTCGGCAAGAAACAATAGGTCCAACAACTCCAACTCACGCGCACCGGTTTCGTCCACGGTGAGAAAATCAAGGAATCCGGGCATGTCCTCGTCCCCCTCCAGCGCAACACCCTCCATCGGAGCATCGGGCAGGGCAAGATCGGTGGCCAGCTGAGAGCGGTAGAGACTGCGGACAATGTGACTTTCGGCGATGATGCCACGATTCATCACGGTCTGAAGGCTGTAGGAATCCGGGCTGACCCATGCGGCCACAACAGCAGGCACCACCAGCACGAAGCAACCGAAGGCCCTCCGCCAGGGCGACGGTACGCGGTCACCGCCACAGCCGGGGCAACAAGGGTCCAGTTCCTCGCCATCACGACGCGGCAGGAACAACAACGCCAGCACCATCAAGCCGAGCACCACTGCGGTGCCGGGCACCAGCGGACGGAAAAGCGGATGCAGAAACGACACGATCCGTCCACTGAACTGGATATAGCCCAGCAGCGCGCACCACGTGCCAAGCGCAACAACGGCCCAGACCAGGCCGGATGTCCAGGCGAACCGCAGTCGATCCCTGATCGATACCGCGCTCACATCGACACCTCCAAGCGCCAGCACAACAACCAGATCACCAGCGCCAGCCCACCGGTGAGCGCAAGCACGAAACGGCGACGGAATACCGAGGAATACAGCAGCATGAGTTTGATATCGACCATCGGCCCGAAGACCAGGAAAGCGAGTTTGGCACCGAAGGGGAACGCGTAAAAGGTGGCGGCGATAAAGGCGTCGGAGGTGCTGCACAGAGAGAGGACAAAGCCCGTCCCCATCAGCGTGAGCACCGCCAACCAAGCGTGTTCGGCCATGTCCATGATCGATTCCTGTGGCATCCATGTGTGAAAGGCGGCGGCAATCGCCGCGCCCAGCACCAGGTAGCACGAGACATCGATAAAATCGCGGGTGCTGACCGCCAGAGCGCGGCGCAGTTTCTGCGGCCATGTGCCGGCAACCACCACTGCAGCGTCGCCCGCCTGGAGCATTTCGCGGCCCACGTGCGGACGCAGCAACTTTTCCCATGGGGTTTTGAGCAGGACAAACCCCACCGCCACCGCCACGGCAAAACCCATGCCCAGCCGCATCGAAGTCATCCACCACGCGTCCTGCCCGCGAAACGCGGCCAGGGTGCTGAGG
>CAZTYG010000041.1:1744-10909 GCA_964617445.1 uncultured Blastochloridaceae bacterium | reverse complement strand
CTGCGGCGACGTCGTCCGCAATACGATGAGCACCCCCATGCCCTATGACACCCCCGTCCACCGCGATGTCATCGCCCTCGCCCACGAAATCAGTGAACGTTTTCTCCCCCACAGCTCTGCCCTGAGCGAAATCTGGCTCGACGGCGAAAAACTCGAGCTTGGCAAAGAAGACGCCGTCGAACCCATCTACGGCAAACACTACCTGCCGCGCAAATTCAAGATGGGCATCGCCATACCCCCCGACAACGATAGCGACATCTACACCCAGGACGTCGGCTTCGTCCCCCACATCGAGAACAACCGCGTCGCCGGCTACACCATCCTGGTCGGCGGCGGCTTCGGCATGAGCCACGGCAAAGTCGAAACCCACCCCATCCTCGCCCGACCCCTCCTCTACGCCGCCCGCGAACACGTGCTCGAAGTGACCGAAGCCATCGTCACCACCCAGCGCGACCACGGCAACCGCGAGGACCGCAAACAGTCCCGCCTCAAATACCTCATCGAAAAACAAGGCCTTGATTGGTTCCGTGAACAGGTGCTTGCCCGCGTCCAGTGCCCCACCGAAGCCCCCCGCCCCTTCACCTTCACCACCGTCGCCGACCACCTCGGCTGGCACGAACAAGGCGACGGCAAACTCTTCTGCTGCGTCTGGGTCGAACAGGGCCGCATTAAAGACACCGATGAGCGCCAATACCGCACCGCCTTCCGCAAGATCGTGGAACAATACCACTGCCCCGTCCGCCTCACCCCCAACACCAACATCCTCTTCTTCGACATCGACCCCGCCAACAAGGACGCCATCAGCGCCATTCTCGCGTCGCACAACATCCCGCTGCCGGAAACCCTCACCGAGGCCCGCAAAACCTCCCACGCCTGCGTCGCCCTGCCCACCTGCGGACTTTCCCTGGCCGAAAGCGAGCGCGTCTTCGGCAACGTGATGGATCGTATCGATGCCGTGCTTCGTGAACTCGGCCTGGACCAGGAACCCATCCTCATCCGCATGACCGGCTGCCCCAACGGCTGCGCCCGACCCTACAATGCCGACTTCGCATTCGTCGGCCGCGCTCCGAAAAAATACGCCTTCTACGTTGGCGGCTCCCACCGCGGCGACCGCCTCGCCGGACTCCACTCCAAAGTTGTCACCGAGGACGACATCCCCGGCACCATTCGCGCCATCCTTGAGGACTACAAAGCCGCGCGCAACCCCGGTGAAACCTTCACCGACTATTGGGGCCGCACCCACCAGAACGGCGCCCTGCCGCACCCCGAACAATTTCACGTCGAACTCGCCGAACGCGACGCCAAGCGCAAAGCCGCCGCCGCCGTCTCCGGAGAATAACCACGCCCGATGTTACGGGCCTGGCAACATCCAACATCGAACGATGTTGAATGTTGGATGTTCCCCCCTCACCCCATGATGGACAAGCCACCGCTCATCCTTCATCATGCGCGTCCATTGCACTGCAGTCCCGCATACAATGGGAAATGAAAGAGGCGCAAATTCTCGCGCCCTACGCCCAATTGAGTTCCCGCAGCCGCGGACGTTTCCACCCCGAATCCGTCCACGTCTTCCGCCCCGAATTTCTCCGCGACCGCGACCGCATCATTCACTCCACCGCCTTTCGCAGGCTCGAATACAAAACCCAGGTGGTCCTGAACGGCACCGGCGACCACTTTCGCACCCGCCTGACCCACACCATGGAGGTCGCCGCCATCGCCCGCACCATCGCCCGCACCCTCTCCCTCAATGAAGACCTCGCCGAGGCCGTCGCCCTCGCCCACGATCTCGGCCATCCTCCCTTCGGCCACCCCGGCGAGCATACCCTAGACGCCCTCATGAAGGACCACGGCGGCTACGAGCACAACCGCCAAAGCCTCCGCGTCGTCGAAGAACTCGAGATGAAATACCCCGAATTCAACGGCCTGAACCTCTCCTGGGAAACCCGCGAGGGCCTCTGCAAACACGCCCCCTCGGTCATGGGCGTTGGCAACCAGTCCAGCCTCGAAGCCCAGATCGCCGACGCCGCCGACGAAATCGCCTACTGCTGCAGCGACCTGGACGACGCCCTCGAAAACGGCCTCATCGAATCCGACCAGCTCGACGACATCCCGCTCATCGCCGAACTCTGCGACAACATCCAAAAAAATTATTCCCGTCTGGAATTCGACCGCAAACGCCGCTACCTGATCCGCTGCCTCGTGGACGCGCTGGTGGATGACCTCTGCCACGAATCCCACCGCCTCCTCCATGAGGCCGCACCCGTGGACGCCGACGCCGTCCGCACCCAGCCCCGCCGCCTCATCTCCTTCAGCATCCCCCTGCGCACCCGCGTCCAGAACCTGCGCGACTTCCTCTCCGAACACTTCTACTTCCACCCCGACGTTCGCGCCGTCAATCAACGCGCCTGCCGCGTCCTCCAGGCCCTCTTCGAACTATTCCACAAACACCCCGCCCTCATCGGCACCAAAGCCTCCCTCCGCATCAAAAAAGAAGGCCTCTCCCGCGCCGTCTGCGACTACCTCGCCGGCATGACCGACGGCTACGCCCTGAAATGTTACGCCCGCCACATCGGCACCGACGACCTGCTTGCCGAACTCATGCCCGGTGCCATAAGACGAGTTGAGCCTGGGCAGCGGCGACCCTTTGAAGACCAACCCTAAAACAGCCAGCCGCACCCAAACCGCCGCCAAAGCCGTCGAGCGGCTCCTGGACAGCCATAAAATCCGCCTCACGATGGGCGGCGAACCCACCTTCGTTCCACTCGAACCCGACGGCGACGAATGGAACACCGCCGCTCTCGGCCCCACCAAAATCACCTTCGCCCGCCGCCTCGCCGCCGAACTCGTCCGCACCCACCACCAAGGCGCGCTCGTCAGTCAGTTTTACGGCAAACAATACCCCGGCGAACCCCTCCCACGCTGGAACATCATCATTCACGACCTGCCCGGACGCGCCCTCTGGAAAGAACCCGCACGCCTGCTGCTCGGTGAACCCGCCCATGTCCACACCGACCTCACCGTCGGCGAGGCCGCCGCCGCCCTCGCCTCAGACCTCGGCCTCACCCGCTACCTTCGCCCCGCCAGCGAATCCCGGCCCGACGAGCCCGTTCGCGGATGGGTCTTGCCGCTCGACCATGTGAAAGGGAAGTGGACCTCCGACGACTGGGGACTGCCCCCCGGCGCCCCCGTTCACCCCCTCCATGGCGACAGCTCCCTCGGCCTCCGCCTCCCCCTCGGCTCCCTCCCCGAGGGCACCCTTCACCGTGCCCTCACCATCGAATGGAAAGACGGCGCCCTCGAAATCTTCTTCCCCCCGCTGGTCCTCACCGACTACCTCAAACTCCTCGACCGCGTTGCCGCCCTCGCCCACAAACACGACTGGCGCGACCTGGTCATCTCCGGCTACCCGCCGGAAAAAGCCGGCCTCCTCCGCCAGCTCATTCTCGCGTCCGACCCAGGCGTCATCGAAGTCAACACACCCCCTTATCCTCGTTGGAGTCAATTCGCCGCCTGCGTCCGCAAGCTCCACCGTGCCGCCGCCGCCGTCGGTATGCGGGCCGCAAAACTCCACTACAACGGCAACATCCACGGCACCGGCGGTGGCGCCCACATCTGCTTCGGTGGCCCCACCCCGGCCCTCAGTCCCATTCTCACCCTCCACCACCTCCTCCCCGGACTCGTCCGCTTCCTCCAGAACCACCCCTGCCTCGGCTACCTCTTCAGCGGCCAATACATCGGCCCCAGCTCCCAAGCCCCGCGCATCGACGAATCCACCTACGAGGCCGTCACCGAACTCGAAATCGCCTTCCCCGGCGCCGCCCGCGTCGCCGGCAACCCCTACCTCTTCGGCATGTTGTTCCGTGACCTCCTCATGGACCGCACCGGCAACACCCACCGCGCCGAACTCTCCATCGACAAAATGTGGAACACCTTCGCACCCAACGGCACCACCGGCATCGTCGAATTTCGCGCCATCGAATCCACCCCCGGCCCCGAAGACCTCAACCTCATCGCCCTCCTCCTGCGCGCCATCATCGCACGCCTTGCCGTACAACCCTACACCCGCCCTTTCGTCCGCTTCGGACACAGCCTCCACGACCGCTACTTCCTCCCGGTCTTCCTGCGCGACGACCTCCTCACCGTCCTTGCCGACCTCAAACGCCACGGCATTCCCATCAACCCCGCCCTCTTCGATCCCTTCCTTCAATTCCGCCTCCCACTCTACGGCGTCTTGCGCGCCGGTGTCGACCGCCTCGAAGTCCGCCACGCCCTCGAAGCCTGGCCGCTCCTCGGCGAACAACCCAGCGGGGCCTTCACCGCCCGCTTCATCGACTCCAGCACCGAACGGCTCGAATTTCGCACCACCTCCGCCGCCGCCAAGCGCGCGAAACTTATCGTCAACGGTCGCGAAGTCCCCCTCAAACAACACGGCAGCCACATGATCGCCGGCTTTCGTTTTCGCGCCTTCTACCGCGTTCCCGCCCTCCATCCCCACATTCCCTCCCAAAGCCCCCTCACCCTCGCATGGACCGACCGCCGCACCGGCAAAGTCCTCGACGCCGCCGTCTGGCACAGCTGGCAACCCAACGGCGAACCCTACTCCCACCGCCCGCGCGATGAAAAAGAAGCCGACCAACGCCGCGCCGAACGCTGGATACCCTGTCCCGCCCTTATCGGACGACCCCTCAAATCCCGACCCCTTCCCTCCGACCCTGATCGATACACCCACGACTTCCGCCGCGTCGTGTGATGGAATACAATGGTCCGCTGTAGCGGTAGCGTCGGCCTCCGAACCGACGACAATCTCTCCCCGGTTCAAAGTGGAATCATTCCCGTGTACCATGGCAGTCCGGCATCATCCGCCGGCCGAAGCGGTCGGCCTACCGTTGTGTCCGGGCAAGGAACTCTTCTGGCGAGAAACGCCGTCGCATGATAAACACAAGAAATGCATTTGCGTTTCCTCCGCCGTTATACAGTTCTGGCATTGGCCGTGCCGCTCCTGCTGGCCACGGCAGCAGAATCTTCGGGGGAAAACACCGGCATGCGACTGGTGGAAGCCGCGCGCGGGCAGGTGGGGGTCACGGTGCATTACGATCCGGCGTATGTGGGACTGGCCTATCCCGGCGGTGATATTGCTCCAGAACGGGGGGTATGCACCGATGTGGTGATCCGGGCACTGCGCGCGCTGGGACATGACCTCCAAGTACAGGTCCACGAGGACATGCGGCGGAATTTCGACCGCTATCCCAACCATTGGGGCCTGACCCGGCCGGACCGCAACATCGACCACCGCAGGGTCCCCAATCTGGAGGTCTTTTTCGATCGCATGGGCATGGGTCAGGAGGTCCGGAGCGACGCCGAAGCGTTCCTGCCCGGCGACATTGTCACCTGGCGGCTGAAGTGGACCAACCGGCCCCACATCGGAATCGTCAGTGACCGCAAGTCCCGCCGGGGCGTTCCGCTCATTTTGCACAACATCGGCCGCGGCACGCGCGAGGAAGACATGCTGTTCGATCACCGCATCACCGGGCACTACCGCTGGCCTTCCGTAATTCCAGAATAGTGGATATGGCGGAAGAAGAAACCTTCACCACCCAAGCGGCGGCCAATTTTCTTGGCGTTTCCCGTCAATTTGTGGTCAATATGCTGGAAAAGCAGGAAATTCCCTTCCATAAGGTGGGAGTGCACCGGCGCGTTTATTTCAAGGACCTGCTGGCCTACCGGAAGAAACGCGATGAACAACGGCGTCGCTTCCTGAACAAGCTCTTCGATTCGGTGGATCAGGCCGGCGTTTATGGCGCGTAGCTGCCGCCGGAAGTATTGTTTGAAACGCAAAATCTAAAAAATAAACTATGACACAACCGAGACATTTGACCCGAGCACCGATCACCGAGGCGGTGATTGATTTAAGAAGTCTTTACTTTCATCGCCAAGGCGGGTTCAAGGCTGTTTACAGGGCCACGACAGCTTCCGGCACGGAGGCTTTCAAGCTTCTTTGCTTACCCAATAATCCGCGTGAATTATGAGCAACGAAATCACCGCCTTCGAGCAAATCCGCCGCACGAATCCGGCGGGCAACGAATTCTGGTCCAGCCGCGACTTTGCCCGTGTGCTCGGCTATGCGGATTATCGGAATTTCCAGTCCGTTATCGAGTCCGCCCGCACCGCCTGTTTCAATAGCGGCCAGCGGGTGGAGGATCATTTCGTTGAGGTCACCGATATGATCGAAATCGGCAAGGGCGGCCAGCGCCCTGTGCCAACGGTCATGATGTCCCGCTATGCCTGCTATCTGGTCATTCAGAATGCCGATCCGTCCAAGGAAATTGTAGCACAGGGCCAGACTTACTTTGCCGTCCAAACAAGGCGCCAGGAGCTGAGCGATGAGGAAAGGGAAGAGCAACGCCGTCTGGCCATCCGCTCGGAATTGAGAACGCACAACACCCAGCTCGCTGATGCTGCAAAAGGCGCCGGAGTGATCGAACCCCGCGATTACGCTATTTTTCAAAACCATGGTTACATGGGTCTCTACGGCGGACTTGGGGCGCAGGACATCCACCGCCGCAAAGGTTTAAAAAAGAGCGAGCAAATCCTGGATCACATGGGAAGCACGGAACTGGCCGCCAATCTGTTCCGAGCCACCCAAGCCGAGGAAAAATTACGACGCGAAAAGATCACGGGAAAGGATAAGGCGAACCGCGCCCACCGCGAAGTGGGAGCCAAGGTCCGTCAGACGATCAAAGAACTTGGAGGCACGATGCCGGAGGAATTGCCCGCCGTGCAGAGTATCAAAAAACTGGAATCGAAAGCTAAAAAGGCACTTAAGAGGCCGTCTAAGGGTGCCCTTCTCAAACCAGGTTCGAATATCCAAACTGGTCGGGCTGCCGGGATTTGAACCCGGGACCTCGTGTACCCGAAACACGCGCGATACCAAGCTTCGCTACAGCCCGTCT
The DNA here is from genome assembly GCA_964617445.1 of uncultured Blastochloridaceae bacterium. GTDB lineage: Bacteria > Verrucomicrobiota > Verrucomicrobiia > Methylacidiphilales > CAZTYG01 > CAZTYG01. Next base: position 3,959 of record CAZTYG010000041.1, on the reverse strand, counting down.
GAGGGAAATCACGGTAGCCGTTTCACCGACGCTGGCAACCGATATTCCGGTCAGGGGGATGGGTCTTCAAATGTCCAATACGGAGCGAGGGTTTCAGCGGTGCGGGGACCGATGCCGCGGACACGGGTGAGGTCGGCGGGGATGCGGTAGGGTCCCCGCGAGCGGCCCTCAATGATGCGGCGTGCTGTGGCTTCGCCGATTCCGGGAACGGCGGTGAGTGCGGCGGTATCGGCGGTGTTGGGATTGACGGAGCCTTTCGCGGCGGTGGGCGCGCGGTCGATGGCGAGACCCAGCTCGGCTTCCTCGCGGCGCTGGATGCCGCGTTCGTCGGGCAGGGATTCCCAGTCGGTGTGGGCCCAGACACCGGCGCCGGACCGGGCGGCAAGAAGTTCGAAGTCGCGCAAGCGCTCGCGGTATTCGTCGCCCGATATGCCGTAGGGTGTGGCGCGGGTGATGCCGAAGGCGCGGGCGAGTCCCTCGCGAACGAGGAGTTCGGCAAGGTCGCGGCCTTCGGAGGTGGTGACAAATCCGTAGATGCGGGTGGTGGTGACACCGCCGCGGGCGTCGGCGAAGGAGGTGTGCACGGTAAAAGGTTCGGCCAGCAGCGCGCGGGCGCGTTGGGTGGCTTTTTCGCCGTAGGTTTTGGCCCGTTCGATGGAGACTTCGGGGCTGCCGCCGGCAATGCCAAAGTAGCGGCGTTGGGCGCGGAGGCGGCGGGCCATGGTTTCGTCATGGACGCCGGACTCGATGCAATCGGCCCCGTAGATGCGCACGGTAAATGCGCGGCCGTCGGGAAAACGGACAAGGAAGCTGTCGCCGTCGTTGGAGGGGGCGCTCACCAAGATGCAGCCGTCGATGCGGGTGAGGCCGGTGACCGGGTCGGGGTCGGCAGGGGTCGGTGCCGCGACGGCCCCGGCGCAGAAGGCAAGGAGAAGAGGGATGGCGACGCGCATGTTGGAAAAGAATACGCCGTCGCGGGCGATCAAGCCAGCGGGGTACGGTCGTGTTGTTGGGCCCGGCGAACTTTGTCGGGCTTGCTGATCTCTTCCATGAGGGCGGTGTTGGACTGGCGGAAGCGTTTGACGATGGTTTCCGTCAGTTGGTAGGTAAAGTCGGCGGCGAGGTCGGGACGGTGGGTGATGAAGTGGCGGAATTGGAGGTTGGAGATTTCCAGGGTGCGCACGGGCGTCATGGCGGTGACGCTGGCGGTGGCAAGGCCGGGGTCGAAGAGGTTCATCTCGCCGAAGAAATGGCCGGCACAGAGAGTGCCCAGGCTGACTTTGCGGGAATCGACTTCGTGATGCACTTCCACCTCGCCGGCCACGATCATAAAAAAACGATCCTGTTCCTGCCATTGCTGGATGATGGCCTGGCCAGACGGGTAGTTGCCCTCGAAGAAGAAGACGTCGAGGAGTTTGATGAAGGTTTCGTCAAAGCCGCGAAAGAGGGTCATGCGGCTGATTTCGTTGAAGTGAATGGCCATGTTGAAAGAAATTTACTTGTATCCGGGGGGTTCTGACGAAACATTTATTTCTGTGGCGGCCAGAAGAACCTTTTTTACGGGCCATGTGCAGGGCGTGGGTTTTCGATATTCGGTCAAGCAGATCGCGTCGGGCTACGAGGTGGAGGGCTATGTGCGCAATCTGGACGACGGACGGGTGGAGCTGTATATCCAAGGGGAGCGGACGGAGCTGGAGGCGATGGCGGAGGATATTTTGCGGAGCCACTTGAAGGGGTTCATCCGGGAGATCGACGCCCGGGACGTGGAGGAGGAGGCTGGTTGCCGGGGATTTTCCATAGTAAGGTGACTTTATGGCTGCGGATGCAACAAATGATGAAGCGGCGGTGCGGGCGGTGGGCCTGACCAAGACTTATCGTCTGGACTGGCGACGCGGACGTGTGCTGGCGCTGGAGGGTCTCGACTTGGAGGTTCGGCGTGGCGAAATTTTCGGGCTGCTGGGCCCGAACGGTTCGGGCAAAAGCACGACGATGAAGCTGATCCTGGGGCTGGCACGCCCGACGTCCGGGGAGGTGCGGGTGTTCGGATTGAAGGCGGGATCGATGGAAGCACGGCAGCGGCTGGGGTTCCTCCCGGAGAATCCGTATTTCCCCTCGTTCCTGCGGGGGCGCGAGGTGCTGGAGTATTATGGCAACCTGGTGGGGCTGGAGGGCCGGGCGTTGAAAGCGCGAACGGGTGAACTTTTGGAGATGGTGG
>CAZTYG010000041.1:0-1734 GCA_964617445.1 uncultured Blastochloridaceae bacterium | reverse complement strand
GCCTGAAGGCGGCGGCGGAGCGCCCGTTGCGAACGTATTCCAAAGGAATGTTGCAACGTATCGGCCTTGCCCAAGCTCTGCTGCATGATCCGGAGTTGTTGTTGCTGGACGAGCCAACCGCCGGGGTGGACCCGCTCGGCTCGCGTCAAATCCGCGACCTGATGCGGGAACTCAAGCGACGCGGCAAGACGGTGGTGTTTTCTTCGCACCTTCTGGAACAAGTGGAGGAAGTTTCCGACCGGGTGGTGATCCTGCACCGCGGGGCAAAAATCCGCGAAGGCCGCCTGGAGGATCTGTTGGAGATTCCGGAGGAGTTCCAGGTTCGTTTCCCGGCCGGTGGAGCGGGAGCGGACAAAGTGCGCGCGGCACTGGAGGAGGCAGGCATCACCGGGGCCGAAGTGCGCCGCCCCCGGCGGCGGTTGGAAGATTATTTTGTGGAGACCATCAGCGCGCCCGGCGGGACGGGCGGCGTTACGGAGGAGGGCAGGCCATGAAACGGAGTTGGCGCTGTATTCGAGCACTGGCGGCAAACACCCTGCTGGAAGCCCTCCGGCAGAAGGTGCTCAATGTGCTGATCCTTTTCGGCCTGGTAATCCTGGCAGGAGCGAACTTTTTCACCCAGTTCACCTTCCAGGAAGAGTTTAAATTTCTCAAGGACCTGGCGTATGCGGCGATGAGCATCACCGGACTGTTGGTGGCGATGATGGGGGCGGCGCAGTTGATTCCCGCCGAGATCGAGCGGCGCACGCTTTACACGGTGATGAGCAAGCCGGTGAGGCGGTGGGAATTTGTGTTGGGCAAGTATCTCGGGTTGCTGGGATTGGTGACGCTGATGCTGGCGGCGATGTCGGCGGTGTTTGCGGTGGTGTTGTTGTGGAAAGAGCATAGCGCGATTATGAACGGGGAGGAAGTGGAACAGGTGCGGATGCAGGCACGTGATCCGGGGATGTTGCAGGCGGTGTTGTTGATTTGGGGCAAACTGGCGGTGGTGGCGGCCATCGCGGTGTTTTTCTCCACCATAGCGACTTCGACCATCTACATCGTATCGACCACGCTGTTGATTTATTTCGTCGGCCATCTCCAGGGCGTCGCCCGACGCATGTGGCTGGACGGCGGCGAGGCCGAATGGTGGCAGCGCCTGTTCCTGGCCGGCGTCGCCCTGGTGATCCCGGATTTGGAGAGCTACGCGGTGATCGACGAAATCATCGCTGGCAACACCGTGCAATGGGGCGACACGCTTTCGATTCTCGTGTATTCGGGCATCTACGTTTCGATTCTGCTGGCGGTGGCCTCGCTGGCATTCGAGGAGCGCGAGCTGTGAGGCATTTCCTCGGTGCGGCGTTGTTATTGCTGGTCTGGGGGCTGGTCAAACTACCCTGGGAGCGGGCGATGGAGGAACGGCGCGATACGGTGATGTATGGCGGAATGACCGGAGCGGTGCCCATCGAGGTGCGCGACCAACTCGGTCAGGGCCTGACGGTGGCGGCCCTAGGGGGGTTCCGCGGGGTGGCGGCCAATTTTGTATGGCTTTCGCTAACCGAGGCGTGGGCCGACCGCCAGTGGACACGGGTGCGCACGCTGGCGGAGCTGGCGGTTTTGTTGCAACCGCGGGTGGTCTTTTTCTGGGACAACGGGGCGTGGCATCTGGCGTGGAACGCCAGCGTGGCGGCCGAGCGCTACGGTGACCCCGACAACCCCGACCGTCGCCGCCGTGAGTCGGAGATGTGGATCGAG